>JAEZGQ010000229.1 GCA_023416895.1 Bacillota bacterium
TTAAATTTTATTTGAAAACACGGTTTTCCTTTGTGTTCTTCTCCAAGACGTTTAATCGCCTCGGTGGCAGGACACTTTTTAATTCCTTGATTTTTTGCAGCTTCAGTGTTTAAAAATTCTGTTGGACAAAAGCAACAATAGCGGAGGGTTATAGTATGAAAAGGGTGAAAGGCGCAAAAAAGGCGGGTTCCCTCAGGACAAGAATCATTACAGACTTTTTGGCCGTTCTTGTGGTCGCGTTTTTAATTATGGGCGCGGTCATTGCGTTCAACGCGCGCGAAACGGTGTCCGCCCTGAATTTTGACCTGACGGAGCAGGTCGTGCTTGCGCGTGCGGCCGAAATCGGCAAATACATCGACGGCATTGTGAACGATGCGAAAACATGGGCAGGCCGGGATATCATAAGCTCCGGCAACCTTGAAGTGATCCGTGCAGATCTCGAAGCCCGTCAGGAAAAGCTTCGGCCGGACTATTTGATGGTGTTTTATTCCGATATGGAGGGGAATTACTTCTCCTCGATGGGCGCCTCCGGCTCGATTGCAGATAGGGATTACTTTTTGCAGATCGCTGAAAACGGCAAGGATTACGCCATCAGCAACCCTGTAGAATCGCGCTCCACGGGAAAGACGATTTTCAGCGTTGCTCATGTGGTAACGGACAAGCAGGGCAACCGAATCGGCGTGTTCACCATTACCATTCTTCTTGATACGTTCAACGAGGTGGTCAACAACATCAAAATCGGCGATGCGGGCTTTCCATGGATTGTAGACGGCACGGGCCTTGTGATTGCGCATCCTGACGATGCACTGAGGCTCAAGCAAAACGTTCTCAGCGCGGAAAGCGGGCTTACGGGTTTTGAAAGCATGGCAGAGGCCATGACAAGCGGCGGCGAAGGCAGAGGGCAGTATACCGACGCCGCAAGCAAAAGCTACTATGCCGTATACGCGCCCATACCGGGTGCGCCAAACTGGAGCATGGTGTATTCGATTTCCCAGAATGAAATGATGAGGCCCGTCAACAGCCTAACGGGTACGGTGCTTATCGTTCTTGCGGCGGTTTTGCCGGCCGCAGCAGTGGTTGCGTTGCTCCTTGCGGGTCGCATTGTAAAGCCCGCAAAAGAGGCTGCAAGGCTTGCGGGCGATTTGGCAAACGGCGTGCTTGAAAGCCCCGCGGGCAAGCACACCAACGACGAGGTGGGCAGGCTCACAGAAATTTTGGATAAGCAGGTGCGTCAAGCGTTTCTCACCATCGAGCAGGCGCGAAGTAGAGCGACCAAGCAGGCGGCGTATCAGGCCAGCGAGGCGGATAAGCTTCTTGGCGCGCTCAAAAGCTTTGCGCAGGGCGAGCTTGCCGTGCGCGTAAAGGTAGACGAGGGCGATGCTGACACGGTAGAACTGAACGCGCTCTTCCACGAAATCGCCGGAAACCTCAACAGCGCTCTTCGCGAAATTCAAAATTATATCAGCGAGATCGCAGATACGCTTGGGGAAATGGCGCAGGGCAACATGACCGTCGCCATCGAATCGGAATACAAGGGCGACTTTGTGGTTCTGAAAGACTCCATCAACCACATCGCACAAACCATCAACGGGGTTCTCGTGGAAATCGGCATCGCGGCAGAGCAGGTTGCGGCCGGCACCCGCCAGGTATCCTCGGGCAGCCAGAACATTTCGCAAGGCGCGACCGAACAGGCAAGCTCCATTGAGGAACTGACGGCTTCCGTTTCGCAGATTGCCGCGCAAACGCGCGAAAACGCGATGCGCGCCAATAAGGCAAGGGAACTTAGCGCGGCTGCTGCAAGCGGTGCACAACGCGGCGGCGCGCGCATGGAGGATATGCAGCAGGCCATGCGCGAAATCAGCGAATCATCCGACAGCATCCAAAAAATCATCAAGGTGATTGACGACATCGCCTTCCAAACCAACATTCTCGCGCTCAACGCCGCTGTGGAGGCGGCACGCGCGGGTGTGCACGGAAAAGGCTTTGCCGTTGTGGCCGAGGAGGTTCGAAACCTCGCACAGCGTAGTGCTGCTGCGGCAAAGGAAACCACGCAGTTAATCGAAAGCTCCATGCAAAAAACTTCGGCAGGCGAAAAGCTGGCAAACCAAACGGCTGATGCGCTCGTGGAGATCGTATCCGGCGTTCGCTCGGCTGCGACGCTTGTAGAAGAGATCGCGCAAGCGTCGGGCGAACAGGCCACGGCAATTTCGCAGGTGGATATGGGCGTAGGGCAGATGTCGCAGGTCGTACAAACGAACTCCGCCACCTCGGAGGAAACCGCTGCCGCCGCGCAGGAGCTTTCTGGACAGGCCGAACTGCTTCGAAACATGGTGGGCAGGTTCCGCGTGAAAGACTGAGCGCATACAGAAAATAAACGGTGTTAAAAGTGGCCGCGCGGGGAACCGTGCGGCCACTTTTGTGTTGAAAGGTAATACGCTTTAAAGCAGCAAGACGCCGTACAAAGGCTAAATCTCCCGGTCGTCGCAAATTTGAAAGGCCGGACTTGTGGCGTAGGAAAGATACCGAACGTGTCCGTTGCCTCGAAGGTAAGCCTCGTAACGCGCCTTGTAGGAGGGGAGAACGATGAGGTTCGCTGCCTCAAACTTATTGACCCATCGCGCATCCGAAGTTTCGTCGGTTTTTGTTATGAGCTCGCCGCCCGTATAAGTGCAGGCGAAATCAAAGATCAGCTTCGTAGGAACATCCTCATAACCGCTGTGCCCGGGATGGCCTGAAATGTTGGAGGAAACCACCGCGAGCGATTTTACTTCCACGGTTATGCCGCTTTCTTCGCGGATTTCGCGTATAAGAGCTTCGAACAGCGTTTCTCCGTTTTCAACCTGCCCGCCTGTCCAAACCCA
>JAEZGQ010000029.1 GCA_023416895.1 Bacillota bacterium
TACTCGTAAAGCGCTTTTGCGCCGAGGCTGTTGAAGTTAAGTGTGGCGTTTGTACCCGCCGCGTGAAACTGTACCGTACGGCGAAGGCCGCTTACGTAAGCGGTAACGGAGGTGTCCGCCACCATGAAGTTGGGCGCGGTACCGCCTGAAATAAAAAGGGTTGTTGCGGCTTTTTCAAGGGCCGTAATGGAGGTGTTTGCCACAGTCAGATCCACAGCCGAGGCCGCACCGAGGTTTGTGCGCGCCGCCGCTGCGTTCGCGCCGCCCGTGCCGCCTGCTGAGACGGGCAATATGCCTGCCTGTAAAGTGCCGCCATCACCTGTATAAACTGCCACATTAGCCTCCGTTCCAAGCCTGCCGTCGTTTGCAAGGCTCCCGTGCGCGTGGGACGTGGCCGCCGCACCGATGCTGGCGGGGGAAAGTGCGTCCGTACCGCCCACCGCATGCTGAAAGGCGTGGTAGGATACGTCGCCCATATCCCCCTTGTCGCCTTTTTCCCCTTTGTCCCCTTTGTCGCCTTTAAAAGCGCCGCTTGCGTAGGCAGAAGCGATTTCGCCGTAAAGCGCCTGCCTTGCGCCTTCTGCCTGTACACGAGTTGTTTCGCCTGCGGTGCGAACGGTCTCCGCAAGCCCCCTTTGTGCCTCGGCCACTTCGCGCTCGTTCTCCGCGTAAGCACGTCCTTCTTCGGATATGCGGCGTGCCTGCTCCTCTAAGGAAAAGTCGGAAAAGCTTTGTTCAAGCCCCTTGCATTGCTCAATGAGGCCGACCAGCAAGGGGTACTCGTCTGTCGCATTTACGGCGTCGGGGTTCAAAATGCCGCGCCTGCACTTGAAGTTGAACTTGGCGGAGGTGACGAGCGTTGTTTGCGCGGTGCCCGAGTACACCTGAAGCTCGCACTCCACCATGCCCGGGGCGAACGAAGGAATAAAAAGCGAAATACTCACACGGTTTTCGTCAACGCTTACGCCGCCGCCCTCCACTGCGGAATCCTGCGAGGAGGTGCCGTTTGATTTTGAAAACACCGCCAGCACCCGGCAGCCGCTCAAATCAATCGGCTGGCCGTCATCGGTGAGCGTTACGTCGATGATGTTGCCGTTGTCGCCTTCCACCACCTCAAAGGCGCGGTTGGAAACCGAGCGCTTAATATCCAGCGCCACGGAAAACCGTTTTTTAATTTGTGTCATAGATGCCTCCTTAAACATAGTTGGGGAAGTGGCTGTGCCGCTTCCCCGAAATTGTACGCTTTGCCGAAAATGCGTTGCATTTCTGTGCGGCAAAGTGTGATAAGTACGAAAGCCTGCGGATTTCCTCCGTTTTGACGCACATGTCGTCAAAGCCGAAACAAAATCAGGGGGTGGCTTAGGTCGCTCTAATCCCCATGGCTTTAAGTAAAAAAAGGCGCTCTCCTTTTGGAAAGCGCCCGAGAAAGGATAAGTACCTTTGTTGCCTTATGTTTAGTATAACCGCGCCATTGTGCGGACACAACGGCAGGTTCGGTGCAAAAACCGTGCGGCTTTACGCCGCTTCCTTCTTCGGCTTGCGTTCAAGGCTTTGGTTGTAGAGCACGCCCAAAAGCACGAGTACCGCGCCTGCAACTTTGCCGATGGAGATCGGCGTGCCGCCGAGCGCGTCTATGGTGATGCCCGAAACGAGCTGGCTTACAAAAATGATGATGGTCATCAAAAAGGCCGACATGCGCGGCGTGATGATGTTTGCAATCACTACAACAATCACCCCGAGAAGCCCGCCTAGGTACATGCCGCCTTCACCGAAGGTCTGAGGTAGAGAAAGCGCGGGAAACGCCTCGCCCGACAAAAACAGAAGCACCAGCGAAAGCGAAAGCCCCGTTACATAGTTGTAAAAGGTACCGCAATACGGGCCGATGGTAGAGCTCAAACGCGCGTTCACCATGCGTCCGCCCACAATGGAAGCGCCCGCGAGGACGCCGAAAACGATCGCAACCATAGCATTTACCCCCTTTTAAAACAGCATCATCGCCACCGCGCCCGCCGCGATGAGCGCCGCACCAACAAGCCTTCGCCCGTCGAACGGAATCTTTTTCGCACCGAGCAGCCCGAAGCTGTCAACAACAAGCGCCGCCGCCGTTTGCCCAAGAAGCCCCAGCGCCAGCGTTACGGAAACGCCAAGTGCCGCAAAGCTCAAATTGTTGCCCACCACGCCCAATATGCCGATGAAGCCGCCGAGGTAGCTTTGCCACGGCGCGGCGCGAAGCGTGTTTTTTAACGAAATGCGCTTAAACAAAAGCACGAGCGTTATCACAAAAAGCCCGCTCAGGTGAACGAACACCGTCGCGTGGTAATTGCCCCACGCTACGCCAAGCTGCCCGTTAAAAAGAATCATCACCGCAATAAGCACGCCGCTCAAAATCGAAAAGAAAATCGTCATGGTACCCCCCTGAAAAGCGTCGATCCGCTCCTTTTTAGAATCATACAGGATTGCTACGCTAACGGCAAGCGCCATGTAAAACGCGGCGCGTGTGTGGTATACTGGAGGCAAATACACCGCTTTTGCGGCGGAAAGGGGCGCACATGCGTACGCTTTACCATTCGGTATACGAAACACTTCAACGGGTTGATTTCCCCGCGCTGTTTTCGGGGTTTCACGAATTCCCGTTTGCACTTTACGATCACAACACCGTGTATTTGCCTCAGGGTGAGATCCCTTATGACAACCGCTTTTTGGGAAACACCGCCATCGAGTTTGAAGGCGGGTACCTTGCCATATGGAATGTGGAGGAGCCGCAAAAGGAAAACGTAACGCAGCTTGCCGCATCGCTCGTACACGAAATGTTCCATGCGTTCCAAAGGACGCGCGGTGATAAGCGCTATCCATACGACCTGATTGGGCTTGATTACCCGCGCACGGCGGAGGTGCTTACAACAAAGGCCGCGGAGTACGCGCTTTTGAACGAAGCGTTTCATGAGACCGATGCTTCAAAAAAGCGCGCTGCACTTCTTCGCTTCATTGCGTGGCGAAAGCACCGCCATGTGTGGATGGGCGACATTGTTTTGCAGGAACTCCTTACGGAAACCGCCGAGGGCATGGCGGAATATGTGTCGCTCAAGGCGCTTATGGAATTGAGCGAACCACTTTACCGCGCGACGACCGAGTTGCACCTGAAAAACCTTACCATTGACGCCCCCACGGCGCTCGACATGCGAAAGCTTGCATATGCAAGCGGAAGCCTGTTTCTTCTCGCGCTCGACGGTGCGGGGCTTTCCTTCGCGCATGAGGTGGGGGAGGAAAAACGCACGGTGTTTGAGCTTGTAAGCGAGGGTGTAGCGCCCGAAGCGCCCCCCGCACCGCAAAGCGGAATCTTTGAGGCGGCGCATGAAAGGATACGCGCTTACGAGGCATCGATTGAGGAAAAACTCAATCAATTTAGAGCACTTGCTACGGAAAAAATCGAAGGCGAGTTTTTCATTTGCGGCTACGACCCCATGAACATGGTGAAGCAAAACGGGAAGGTGCTCTGTTCGCGTTTTGTGATGCTAAATGCCGATGGGGAAACGATCTTTATAAATGGCCCCGTGCTATTACACATGAAAAGCGGCTCGCACAACAAAGTGACCGCTTATGAGGCTGTGCCCACGAAGCGCTGATGTGCAGTGTTTTTCTATGCGGAGGAAGATTGCTTGTTTGAACAACTCGTAAATGGCATAACGTCTTTGAGCGTCATTGGCATGTGCAAAAACGCGGGAAAAACCACCGTGTTCAACACGCTTGTGCGCGAATTGAGCGGCACGCGAAGGCTTGGGCTTACGAGCATTGGCCGCGATGGGGAGAGCGAGGACATTGTGACCCATACGCACAAGCCCGGCATTTACGTGTACGAAAACACGCTTGTCGCTACCGCTGAAAATTTGCTGAAACGCTGCGATATTACCCGGGAAATTTTGCACGCAACGCCGTACA
Source organism: Bacillota bacterium (assembly GCA_023416895.1). Lineage (GTDB taxonomy): Bacteria > Bacillota > Clostridia > Christensenellales > CAG-138 > UBA7707. The sequence goes on from JAEZGQ010000029.1 coordinate 3,937, forward strand.
ACACGCCCATGGGGGCGGTGGTATTGGTGCGCGCCAGAAGCGACGGAAACGTGCAGCTTGCGGGGCCTTCTATCACGGCGCAGATGAGCGCGCTCAAGGAAACGTTTTACCGCTTCGGGGCGGAGCTTGTGCTCATCGACGGCGCGGTGAGCCGCAAAACCCTTTCTGCGCCTACGGTGAGCGAGGCGACCATTTTGTGCAGCGGCGCATCCTATAGCCGCAACATGGAAACGACCCTTGAGGATACCGCACATGTTGCGCGGCTTTTGACGCTGCCCGTGCAGACTGCTTGGACGAAAAAGGAGCTTGACACGCCGTTTTTGAAAGCGCTCATCAGGCGCGCGGACGGCGGCGTATACGCATTAAAAGAAGGGGAGGCGCTGGCGGACGCTTTGAAGCGGCCCGAAACCGAACTTCCCATCAAGGTGTTTGTGCGCGGCGCGGCGACGGATGCGCTGTTTCGCCATGTGCTTGACAGGGGCATTGCGCTTGAGGGCGCGGAGTTTACCGTGGAAGACGGCACAAAGCTTCTTTTGAGCCGCGCGGTGATGGAGCGGCTTTTCGCGCGTGGCACAAGGCTTAGCGTACAGCTTGGAACACGCCTTCTTGCGGTAACGGTCAATCCCGTGTCCGCCTACGGCGGCAACTATTCGGCGCGGGAATTTTTGGAGCGCATGGAGCAGCACGTAAATTTACCCGTGTTTGATGTGGGAGGGCAGGAATGAACGAACTTACGTATGATCAGCGCGCCGACATCGGTTTTGAATATGTGCGGGGGCTTCTTGTTACCTCGTCGCCCTACGGTGCGAAGGAGGTTCGCCACCTGCGTTTTTATGAACCCGACGAGCGCGAGGCGCTTGAACGCGAGCTAAACAACGTGGAGCGTGTAAAAAACACGCTCGAAACATATGCGCAGGAGTATGAGCTTCTCGACCGCGTGTTTACCCAGCTCAAGGACATTCGCCATTCCATCCGCAGGTGCGAGCATGGCGTTTTGAGCGAGGTGGAGCTTTTCGAGATCAAGCAGTTTCTCTTGCAGCTTTCAGTCATCGCGCCTGTTTTTCAAACGATCGTGGCGGAGGCAGGGCTTTTTGACATGGAGCTTACGGATGCCGCCGAGGCGCTTCAAAAACTTGACATGGACGGGGAAAAAAGCGCTACCTTCTACATCGCCGAAAACCTTTCACCTGCGCTTTCAAGCATTCGCCGCGAAAAGCGCGAAATGGAAAAAAGAATCCGCGAGGCGCAAGGGGAGATGCGCGATGCGCTTCTTAGGGAGCGCGCGCTTCTTGCAGCACGCGAGGATGAGGAGGAGACGCGCATCCGCGCGCTTCTTTCCGAGCAGCTTCGCCCCTATATGTACGAGCTTTTACAAAATACCGATGCCATCGCTCGCTTCGACTTTACCGTAGCGCGTGCGCGGCTTGCCTACGCCTACCGCTCCGAAAAGCCTGAGCTTTGCGAAAGCGGCGTCACCATTTTGGGTATGGAAAACCCGCGCGTGGCGGATGCGCTCAAAAAGCGCCAAAAAGCGTTTACGCCGGTTTCCATGGTGCTTGAGCGGGGTGCGGCGGTCATAACGGGTGCGAACATGGGCGGCAAAAGCGTTGCGCTAAAAACGCTTGCGCTCAACGTGCTCCTTACCCATGCGGGCATTTTCCCGTTTGCGCGTGCTATGAAAACGCAGCTTTTCGACGGCGTGTTCTTGCTCTTTGAGGATTTGGAAAATGCGGAAAAGGGTTTGAGCAGCTTCGGCGCGGAGATCGTGCGCCTCAACGAGATCCTTCGGGAGTGCGGCGAGCATGGCCTCATCCTTCTCGATGAGTTTGCGCGCGGCACCAACCCCTACGAGGGTGCGCAGATTGTGCGCGCGGCCGTAAAGCGCCTCAATGCCATGGCTTGCGTGAGCGTTGTCACCACCCATTACGACCATGTGGCCGAGTACGCAAACGCCCATTACCAGGTGGCGGGGCTTCGCGGCGCGGATATGGAGGAGATTAAAAAAGAGATCGCCGCCTCCGCAGGGCGCGGGGTGGATGTTGTAGCGAAACACATGAACTACGGGCTAATCCGTGCGGAAAAGGACAACCCCTGCCCGCGCGACGCGCTCAACATCTGCAGGCTTTTAGGGCTTGACGCAACCGTGATGGCGGAGATCGAAAAGCTTTATTAGGTATTTTTCCGCGTGCGGCGCACAAAATGCGCGCGAAAGCCGCGCTTGTAAGCGCACGCTTCACGGCGTATGCTCAAGATGGTGGAGATATCAAAAAAGTATAGAAACGGAAGGAGCGGTTTTGCCGCTCTCAGACTGTCGAGAAATCCCTTGGGGGCTTCGGGGGCCGTAGCCACCGGAAGCTTTAACCGCCGCCAGCGACATGCGCGGTGGCGGCGAAAACCTTGCAGCGCAAGGCTTTCCGCCCAGGAACGGCCGACCGTGCCGTAGGCACAGGGCGTTCCTGTAAATCTCAAACAAGTGGCACAAGCCACTTGTTTGATACTCAAGGAGCGGTTTTGCCGCTCTTTTTTGTTTGCGGAAAAATGCGCCGCAGGGCGATAAACATAGAGAGGAACATTACGATGGCACAAGCATTTTTTTTGGCATATTTCAGCTACCTCGACGCAATCGAGCCGCTTGACGACGCCGAGCGCGGGCGGCTTTTTACGGCGTGCCTCCAATACGCGAAAACGGGGAAAGCGCCTATGCTTACGGGCAACGAGCGCTTTGTTTTCGGCGTGTGCAAAAGCCAGATCGACAGGGACAAGGAAACGTATGTAAGAAAGTGCGAAACAAATCGCAAAAACGGGGCGTCCGCTACCGAACGCTCCCAATCGCTACCGAACGGGGGCAAAACGCGCAAGGAAAAGGAGAAGGAAAGGGAAAAGGAGAGGGAGAAGGAAAATGAAAATGCAAAGGATGCGCTACCCCCTCCTGCTCCCCCTGTGGGGGAGCTTGATGCGTGTGTACGCGAGGCCTTTGAAAACTACAAAAAGGCGCGTCTGAAACTGAAAAAGCCTATGACCGAGGAGGCGGAACGGCTTGCCGTAGAGCGGCTCAAATCCCTTTCGGGCGACACTAAGACCCAGCTCGCAATTTTGAACCAAAGCATAGAGCGGGGCTGGAGCGGCCTTTTTGAAATCGCCCCGCGGCAGCAGCCGCAGCCATTTCGCTCCATCGTGCCGCGCGCGCTCGACTACCCGCAACGCACCTACACGGCAGAGCAGCTTGAACATATGGGCATGAACCTGCTGGATGATGAGTAGAGGCACGGGAAAAGTGCAAATCAAAAAGCGGGAGGATAAGGAATCTTCCTCCACAAGGCGGTGCCTCTCTTGCAGGGAACCATCAAGCGTACACAAAAAAACCGCCCGTTTCGGGCGGTGGAAAATGCCGTATCGATGTAGTTGCAAGCATCAAAAACCACTGTAGTGTGTTATACGCGTTCAAGCTCCTTCTGCCGCGCTTTTTCCGCTGCTTCCTGCGCCGGCGAAGCTGCGGCCTCGCGCGGCCTTACGCGCGTTACATGCACGCCTGCAC
>JAEZGQ010000036.1 GCA_023416895.1 Bacillota bacterium
AGCGACTGTGTAAGCGCGTCGAAAAGTAGGCCGGTCTTAAATTGCGAGCGAAGCTCGATAAGTTCTTCTGTGGAAAAGCGGCCGATGGGGGAGCGCAAAACCGCCGCAAGCGGAATATCCTGCCGGCGGTTGTCGAGCACCCTGAGAAGGTCCAAAAATACCTGCACCTCCACCGCGTCAAAGTACCCGCCGCGAAGCTGCGCGTAGGCGGGCACACCCTGCGCGCTGAGCGTTTCCACCCAAGTTGTCGCCGCGCGCCGTGGCGCGCGGTGCAAAACCGCGATGTCGCTGTATTTTAAGGGACGCAAAGCACCGCTTTTTGCGTCCGGTACCCGCATGGTCTTCATGAGCGTGTGGATGCGGCGCGCGGCTACGCGCGCTTCCACCTCAGCATCCTCCATATCCGCCGTTTCAAGGCGCGCGCTTTCGCTTTCCGCGCCTTCTTCGCGCTCGCCGTCAGGCGCTTCGTCTTCGGCATCAACCGGAGGTTCCTCGTTGCTGCTCGCCCATGAAAAAGCGCCTTGTGAACCGCGCTCGATAAGGCAAAGTTCCGCGCTTCCTTCCGCGCCGTCGCCGCGCCCGAAAACGAGCGCCGCGCGCTCATCGTAATCGATTTCCGCGCCCTCGCGGCGCATCGCGCGGGAAAACACGGCGTTGACGGTATCCACAACGTTTTTCGCGCTTCTGAAGTTGGCGTTGAGGTCGATGCGCGAACCACCCTCGTTTTTGCCATAGCGCGCGTATTTTTCAAGAAACAATCCGGGCTCCGCGAGGCGGAAGCGGTAAATGCTCTGCTTTACGTCGCCCACAAAAAACAAGTTGTCCGCGCGGCAGATTTTCTTGAGAATGCTCTCCTGCACGGTATTGGAGTCCTGATATTCGTCCACAAAAATGTAGCGGAATTTTTCGCGATACTCCGCTGCTACTGCCTCGTTTTCAAAAAGCCTTAAGGTAAGGTGTTCAAGGTCGTTGTAGTCCACAACGCGTGCGGCCGTCTTTTTTTGTGCCATGCGCTCGGAAAACGCTTGAAGAAAGTCCTGCAGGGTTTCAAGGCGCTCGGCAACGAAGGCCATGCGCTCGGCCTCCTTATGCGGGTCTATCAAACATTCCTCAAGCTGTGCTTTCCAAACATCTTTGCATTTGCCGCGCGCATCCTGCACGGGCCTTTTAACTTCATCGGGCGTACCCCTTGGCCATTGCATGGTGGGGAAGGCGGCGCGCGAAAGCGCGGCGCGGTAGGCAACGATGTCCTCACAGCGGAGCGCCTCGCGAAGCGAAACAAGCTCCTCATCCATCTTTTGTGCCATGTCGGGGTAATCGCCACAAATCAAATCGCGTGCGCGGGCATAGGCTTCAAGCCGCTGCGCGAGCTTGCGCCTGCATTCGCGGGAAAACAGTACCATATGCGGCAAGGAGAGAATGTCCTCCTCTTTTGTGCGGTAAAGGCTTACCGCCTGTTCCAGCCACAAAAATGGATCGGGCTTCGAATACATAAACTTGTGGATCGACAAAAGCGCCTCGCGAAGCGCGCTATGAGGATGAAACATGTCGCACAGTTTTTTGAATTCGGCTTCGCTGGCTTCAAGGTATTTCTCAAACAACTCGTCGAGCGCGTCCTCGCGCATGACCGCTACGTCCGCGTCGTCGGCAATGCGAAACGCGGGGTCAATGCCTACCGTGTGGAAATGGCGGCGCAGCACCTGCGCGCAAAACGCATGCATGGTGGATATGTTTGCTTGCCCCACGGCGGTCGCGGCGCGGTAAAGGCGCTGCGCGTCCTTCTCAGTTGCTTCGGCAGCCGCGTCGAACAGGCGCTTGCCGACGCGCTTTTTCATTTCGCCCGCTGCAGCACGCGTAAAGGTGACCACCAAAAAGTCGCTCACGTCCGCGCCTAGAGTGATAAGCCGCACGATGCGCTCTGTGAGCACCGCTGTTTTGCCGCTTCCTGCGGCGGCGGCAACAAGAAGGCTGCCGCTTTTTTCGATGGCTTCAGTTTGTTCCTTCGTCCACGCCATCTGAGCCGCCTCCCGTCTTTTCCATAAAATCCTCGCACTTCATGGTTCTAAGGTTGCGGTAAACGCAGCCTTGCAGCTTTAAATCAAAGCCGCACACGCTTTTGTAGTCGCAATAGGCACAGGCGGGGCTTGCGCCGCTCCCTTTCAAGCGGTAGGGTGATACCTCGGCGTGCCCGTCGAGAATCGATTGAAGCGTTTGTTTCGCTTTTTCGCCTGCGTAGGTTACAACCGCGCCGATGACTGCGTCGTCCACCACATACGGGCTTCGTTTCACAGAAACAACCGCGTCATTCCCGTCGCCGCCGTTGGTGGCGGCGATCACCTGCGGGTCTTTTAGCGTGAGGCCTTTTAAGCGAAACTCAGAAAAGAGCTTCCGTTCAAAGTCGTCTGCATCCTTTGCTTCATCGCGAAGCACAGGCTCTTTCATTTGCAAATAGTAAAACCCTGCGGCGCGCGCGGCACGGTTTGCAAAAAGCACGGCGCGCGCGTAAAGCGGGAGCTGGAGCTTTAAGCCGTGGTAAAGACCCGTAAAGTCAAACCTTTTGTCGCCGCTTTTGTAATCGACTACGCGGTAATAGGTAGCGCCGTCCGTCTCGTAGGAATCGAGCCTGTCGATTTTTCCCGTGATGCGAAATTTCGTGTCGTCGTCAAGCTCTACGAGGATGGCGGGCATGGAAGCACCCTTCGTTCCGAAGGAAAGCTCTGTGCCCTCTACGCGAAAGCCGCCGAGTGCAAGCTGGCGCGTGGCAGCCCATGCCGTGGCCTTTGCCGCGCGAATAAGCTCGCTGCAGCGGAGCATGCCGCGGCGCGTATCCAAAAAAACGCCGTTGTTGTGCGAGCTGATGAGCGGCGGCAAAAGTTCGTCGAGGAGCGCTTCACATTGTTCTTTGGTAATTTCTGAGGGGTTCTCGTAGCGCGCGGTCAGCGCGTCCACATAAAGGGAGAGCGCCTCGTGCAAAAACGTGCCTTCCTCGAGGCTTCGTTCCTTGTATTCCTTGCGCGGCAGAATGCGAAGCCCGTATTTGGCGAAATGACGGAACGGGCAGGCGTTGAACTCCTCAAAGCGCGTAGCGCTTCCGGCGGCATCCGCACCGTAGAGTGCCAACGCGAGCTGCCTGCCGAAAAGCTCCGGCGAGGTGTTGAAAAAAAGCGCTTGCTCAACACCCGAAAGGCGCGAGGAAAAAGCGTCGTCTTTTGAAAACCACGCATAGAGCGGAGGCAGCTCCTTTTCGGGCGCTCCCGTATCGGCAAAGCGGCGAAGCATGTGCGTAAGGGGAAGAAACGCGCCCTCGGGCAGCACCGGCGTGAACGGCGCGTTTACGTCGGTTTGCTCGACGAGTGTGGGGAAAAGCGCCTTCATGCGGTCGATGAGCGCGCAGGCGGGCGCGGGGGAGGCATCCACCGTCATGGGGTAGGAAAGGGAAAGAAGCTCCGTGGGCTTGGATACGGCACTATAAACATCCGCCAGTGCGACGGCGCCCTTGTCGGCACTCGAATCCCAGGGGGTAACGCCGAGCTCATTTAGCTTTTCAAGCTCGCGGTCGTCGATGATCTGCTCGTCGGGAACGCTAAGCGGGAATGCGCCCTCGTTCGCGCCGATCACGAAAAGCGCGCGAACGCTTCTCGCGCGGGTGCGGCCCACGCTGCCGAAAAGCACCTGGTCGGCCGTTGCGGGAATGGCTCCTACCGTGCACGCATCAAAGCCCTCGCTTAAAATGGCGGCAAACCGCGCGTTTGAAAGCTTTGTATCGCCCATCACCGCGTGGAGCTGGCTCAAAAGCTCCATGATATGGTTGTAGACCTGTGCGTTTTCGGCCGCAAGCTCAAGCCTTCCTTGGCGGCGAAGCTCCTCAACGAGCGCGTTTTGGCGTTCGAACACCGAAAGCTCCTCAAGATACTTTGCGACTGCCTCGGTTTTTCCCGCCGCGGTTTTTGCCTCGCGCAGGCGTTCGCGCAAGTGGAGAAGCGGTGTAACGAGAGTGGCGCGCGCGTTTTCCGCTTCTTCTGGCACTTCGCCCTTTTTGAACGGCTCCAGAAACGCTCTGCCGCGTATACCGTAGGCGATGATATAGTTTTCAAAAATCTCCGCTTCGTCTAAGGAAACGCCGCAAAGGCCGGTTTTACAAAGCTCCGCCATATCCGAAGCGCCATAGTCAAGCGTCACCGCGCGAAGCGCATACAAAAGAAGGCGCGGCGCGGGGTAGCCCGAAAGCGGATGCTTCGCATCGGTAAAAAAAGGGATGCTACGCGTGTGGAACACACGGCTTACGATGGGGAAATACGCACCCATATCGGTTGCCACTACGGCCATGTCGCGGTAGCGGATGCCGCGCATGGCGGCAAGAGAGATTCTATCGGCAAGCGCGTGCACCTCGGCGAAACGGTCGCTCGCCGCGAACAGGCTAAGGCCATCCGGCTCACCCTCAAAAGGTGTGAACGGGTAGGAAAAGCCCTCCTTTTCAAGGTGGCGAAGCGCGCCAAACGTGGCACGGCCGCCATCCTGCGCGTCCTTTTCCGGAAGGTTCACGGCCAATGGCGTGAGGGAAAGCGCTTTGGCTTCTTCATAGAGGCGAAGGTATGCCCTTCGCTCGGTCACAAATACCGCGCTGTCGCGGCAACGGGGTGAAAAGTCCACCCGGAAGGAAACGGAAACGCTTTTCGCGTGCTCCATGAGCGCCGCGATGATGCGGTAGATTTGTTCGGTAAGAAGGTCGAACCCGTCGATGAACACATGGCGCTCGGCAACAAAGGACTCCGGGAGAAGACGTAGGAGTGCGCAAAAAGCGTCTTCCTCGTCGATGTAGCGGTTCATAAGGTAGTTTTGCGTGTGCTCGTAAAGAAGAGAAAGCTCTTCAAGCTTACTTTTTAAAAGCGCGCCATCAGGAAGTTTTTGGGCGGCTTGTGTAAGTGCTTCCGGTGCGATTTCAAAGCGCTTGAACATGGAAAAAAGCCCGCCGCAGGTTTCTGCAAACCCGGGGTGTGCCGCCACGCCCGAAAACGCCGCAAGGCTTGCCGAGCATTCCTCCACGGATTTTCGCACCACCATGCGCATCCCCTCGGGTGAAATGAAAACGCTTTTTTCGCCGCTTTTTTTGAGCACCCGCCGCGCAAGCGTGGTAAACGAAAAAACCGAAACGTTGTAGAGCCCGCCGGAAAATGCCTCCGTCAGCTCGCGTTCGGTTTCAAAGGTAAACTGTTCCGGCACAAGCACGAGCACGCGCTCGCCCTGCTCCAAAAGCGCGCGCATTTTTTCGCGCAAATATCGGCTTTTGCCCGCGCCCGCGCGCCCTGTCACAAAGGTGACGCGTTGCTCCATCAAAACTTCTCCCTATGTAAAACCGAATAAATCATTCCGCTTTCACGCCGCACGCTTTCAAAAAGTACCATGCCGGAAACGGAAACCGATGCGTTTGGGGAAAGCGATTGAAGCTTTTCCTCCGTGCCTTCAGGGTATTTGACCGCCCGCCCGAGCGTGATGTGGGGCGTAAAGCGCTTGCGTTCACAGGAAAAGCCGCCGTCGAGAAGCGCGCTGATGAGAGACTCGTGAAGCACCGAAAGCTCGTTAAGGTCGCCCGCCACGTTGACAAAGGCCACATGCCCGTCCGCACGTGGAAAACAGCCGTATTTGGCGAGGTGCAGCGTAAACGGGCGAATGCCGCGGGCGGCGCTCTTCATGGCGTTTGCAATGCCGTATACGTCGTTTTGTTCGCCCAAAAAGTTGAGCGTGATGTGAAAATTGCCCTCCGGCACGAATCGGCCTGTTGCGCCGAGCGCCTTGAGTTCGTTTTCCATGCGGAAAAGCTCCGCCTTAAACGATTTAGGCAGTTCAATCCCGATGAAAAGCCTCACTTCACACCCTCCTTCGCGCTGCGGTAAAGCTCAGCATAAAGCTTTGCGCGGCTTAGGATGCGCGCCTTGTCGCCTTCCTCTACCGCCGTCTTTTCAAAAATGCCCGTGCTTACGCCAAAGCCCTGTGCGCCGGCGCGGTAAAAGGCGACGAGGTTTTCCGAGGTGATGTTGCCGACCGCCGCAATGGGAATGTGCTTAAACGGAGCCTTCATGGCGCGGAAATATTCCGCCCCGAAAATGCCCGCAGGGAAAAGCTTTACAAGGTCCGCGCCGCTTGCGTGCGCGAGGGCGATCTCGCTTGGCGTAAGCGCGCCGGGTATGCTGATGAGCCCCGCCTTTTTCGTGGCTGCGATGACGGAAGTGTCGCAGTTGGGTGAAACGATGTAGGAAACGCCCGCGTCGGCAGCGCGGTAAAGCAGTTCGTTGGTCAAAACCGTGCCCGCGCCGAAGATGAGTTGACCGGAATACCGCGCGACAAGCGCCTTCAAAGCGCGTTCGGTGGGCTTCGGGTCACCGGAAGGGTCGAAGGTGAGTTCCATCAGGCGGAGGCCCGCTTCGATGAGCGCGTCAGCGCACATGAACAGCTTGTCATCCGGAATGGCACGGCAAATGGAAATGATACCTGTATCGGAAACGGCGGAAAGAAAAGAGTCCCTTAACATGTCTGCTCCTTGAAAAAGCTTTGCGGTGCTAAAACGAGAAAAATCGGCGAGAGGAGTTGAACTCCGTTGCGTTTTTCCATGCAAAAAGCACGGCATCGCCATACGATTCTTAATCGTATTGTACCATGGCGCGCAAAAAAGAACAAACGGGGAAGGGGGAAGATACGACGTAAAAAACCCGCCCCGCGTAATGCGGGGCGGGAAAATGGGGTTGAATGAATCGTCTGTTTAACCGTTTGAGGCGTTCTCCACAATGGTGCCGTCGGCGCGCACATAAACCTTTTGCATGTTGGTGTTGTTGCCACTAAGCTCTACTTGGTAAACCTGCTCGGTGTTGTAAAGCGCGTAGGTGATGGATTTGATGGTGGCATCGGGATATTTGTTTTCCACAGCCTTCACAACATCGGGCACCTTTGCGGGGTCTACCTCGCCGCCTTCCACAAAGCCCTCAATGATGCCGCCCGGCGAACCGGCAGGCGAGGCTTGGGGGGAGGTTCCGGGCGAGCCGGCAGGAGAAGTTTCAGGAACGTTCTGCGTGAGCATTGGCGAGAGCATGGGCGTGGTAACGGGTGTCAGCGCGGGAGAAGGCGACGCCGCCACGTTGCCGTTGCCGCAGCCGGTGCTCCACACAAGCGTAATGGCAAGCAGGGCGGTCACTAAGGCGATGGTGAATTTGCGTTTCATGATTTGCCTCCTATAGTAGGTATTCCGGCTTGTGCCGGCGTTCTTTGCTTATTATTCCCTGCGCACATTGCTTTATACGGGCACGCGCGGCACGCTGTAAGTCAAAAGTTGGAAAAGAAAATTAAAAAGCCCGCGCTTATGCGCGGGCCATCGTACGGTTAAAACGAAGTTAAGTTTTCAAAACCAAAAGCTCATCGTAGCCTGTGGTTTCGTCGTGCGCGCGGGAGAAGGCATAATCATCTAGCTCTAAAAGAACGATTTCCGCCGTGGTGTTGACGATGCAGCCCTCCATAAGGTGCCCGCCGAAAGCAAAACCATCTTCCCCGGCAAGCGCAACGTGAAGGTGGCAACCTCCATCGTAGAGCGTGCCGTGAACACAAAGAATCTCCGCGTGTGAGTCGCCTTGTTTTATGGCTCTGCCGCTCGCGTCGCGGTAGCGCCAGCTAAGCACACAGCCCACCGCGCTTACAACCGCAGCCGCGCGCAGGCGATGCTCGGAAGCGTATGAGAGAAGCGCCCCTTTTAAATCCGTTCCACGCGTAAGCCGGAAGCAGTGCACCATGAAAACCTCTTTTCCCCGAAACGGAAGTTATTCCACCGTTACGGACTTGGCGAGGTTACGCGGCTTGTCGATGTCGCAGCCCTTCAAAAGTGCCACATAGTAGGCAAAAAGCTGAAGCGGCAAAATAGAAAGGGAAGGAAGCACCAATTCGTCGCACTTGGGAAGCCAAATCACGTGGTCGGCGGTTTCTGCGACGGCGGCAGCGTCTTGGGTTGCTATGGCAAGTACGGTTGCGCCGCGCGCTTTTACCTCGCGGATGTTGCTAAGCATTTTTTCGCGGAGCGGTGCGTAGGTGCAAAGCGCCACCACAAGCGTTCCCTTTTCGATCAGGGAAATGGTGCCGTGCTTCAGTTCGCCCGCCGCATACGCGTCCGAATGGATGTAGGAAATTTCTTTAAGCTTTAAAGAGCCTTCCAGCGCAAGCGCGTAATCGAGGTTGCGGCCGATGAAGAAAATGTCGCGGCTGTCGAAAAACAGCGAGGCGAGGTACTGCGTGCGCTCGCGCTCATCAAGAAGCTTTTGGGCGAGATCGGGCAGCGCATGGAATGCTGAAAGCGCGCTTTCAACGGCATCGTCGGGCAAACGACCCTTAAGCTCGGCAAGCTTGAGCGCGATGAGGTACAAAACCGTAAGCTGCGCGCTGTAAGCCTTGGTGGTTGCAACGGCAATTTCAGGGCCGGCCCAGGTGTACATCACATCCTCGCTTTCGGCAGCGATGGTACTGCCCACCACGTTTACGACGCTTAATATGCGCGAACCGCGCTTCTTCGCCTCGCGCATGGCAAACAACGTATCGATCGTTTCACCAGACTGGCTGATGACGATGGTGAGCGTGTTTTTCGTAATGAACGGGTCGCTGTAGCGGAATTCCGAGGCGAGTTCAGCGCTTACGGGAATGCCCACAAGCTTTTCGAGGTACATTTTGCCGATAAAGCCCACATGGTATGCCGACCCGCAGGCGACGATGTATATGCGATCCACATTTTTCAGGGTGTCTTCGGTGATGTGCTTGAGTTCTAAGTCGATCTTCCCCTTATGGATGCGAGGGCCGAGCGTGCTCTTGATAACCGTGGGCTGCTCCATGATTTCCTTGAGCATGAAGTGCGGCCAGCCGCCCTTTTCCGCAGCGTCCGCGTTCCAACTGATGTGCTCCGGCTCTTTTCTGACGCGCTCACCGTAGCGGTCAAACAGCGTTACGCCCTCACGCGTGAGCACGGCGTACTCGTACTCGCTCAAACGCACGACCTCGCGCGTGTGTGAGAGAATGGCCGGCACGTCGGAGGCGATGAAGTTTTCGCCGTTGCCAAGACCAATGATGAGGGGGCTATCCTTCCTTACGGCGATGAGCTGGTTAGGATAATCCGCAAACACAATGCCCAGCGCGAACGAACCCACCAAAAGGTTTACCGCCTCGCGCACGGCGGAAAGCGGGTCGCCCTTGTAGTAAAAGTCGATGAGCTGCACGACGATTTCCGTATCGGTATCGGAATCGAAGGTGTAGCCGTGTGCGCTTAAAAACTCGCGAAGCTCAATGTAGTTTTCGATGATGCCGTTGTGCACAAGTGCCACCTTGCCGCTGTGGGAAAGGTGCGGGTGCGAGTTGGCGTCCGAGGGTTCGCCGTGCGTCGCCCAGCGCGTGTGGCCGATGCCACACGTTTGCGCCATACCCGCGCCGTTGCCGGTGAGTTCACGAAGCACGTTGAGGCGGCCCATGGCCTTGTAAACACAAAGCCCGTTGTCGCTTGCGAGCGCGAGACCTGAGGAGTCGTAACCGCGGTACTCAAGTTTTTCAAGCGCGTTCAAAATCAGCGACGCCGCCTGATGCGGCCCTACATAGCCTACAATTCCGCACATGGTGAAATTCTCCTTACATAAAAAGCTTTTTTGCGCCTCGCGCTGGAAAAGAGGAAACCCAAAGGCCGCCCGCAACAGGGCGGCCGCGGGATATACACAGTATTTTATACAAATTAAGGCACTTTTGCCATGAACGAATAGTAAATTCTACTCCACCGATCAAAGCACAGGGGGAAGGCGCTTTTGTTCTTGCGGCAAAGAGAGAAGTGCCGCATCGTTTTGCGCTACGGGCAGGCCTTTTGCGGTGGGGGTATAGAGGCGGTTCATGGTTTCGCTCAGGCGTTCCCCGCTTTTTTTGATGGCAGGCATGAGCCGTTTCATGAAGGCCGTCCGCGATACGCCGATGAGCTCTAAAAGCATCATTCCCGCCTTTTCGATGGAGGGAAGCTCGTCGAACTTCATCGAAAGGGTGCCATCCAAACGGTTGAGTATAAACGAATAAATGCGCACATGCGGCGTTTGTACAAACGGAACCATCACATTGAGAACAGCCGTTTCGGGCGTAACCTCCCATATGCCGCGCGAGGCGGCTGCAAAGGTTTGGCCACGCATGGCAACGGCGCAAGGGAGCCATGCGCCGCTTTGGTCAACGACAATGGTGTTGCGTTCGGCATATTCATAAAAAGTGATACAAAGCGTTGTGCCGCGGCGGGAAAAGCGCACGAGCTCCGTGCCCGTGGTAAAATTGCCCTGCACGCATTGGATGGCGAGCGGAAACAGCCCCGAGGGGTTTTGCTCCATGCGAAATTCCTTTTCGTGAAGCAAATCCGAAAGCTCGTCAAAAACATCGGCCTTCGTTTTGGGGCCACGCAACTCCTTGGGAAAGTCAACATCAAGCTTGCTCTCGACCGTACGCAACGAGGCGAGTGCGGCGGGGTTTTCAGGAAGTGGATGGCTTGATAGGCCAAAAAGCGACGCTTCCACAAGCCGCATCAAATCGCCGCGCGCGAAAAGATCCGCGCAGCCCGAAAACATGGCGACCACCGCGTTGTATGACGGGAACACCATCACATACTGCCCAAACGCTCCGTTGAACTGATACGAACCGTCGCTGTTGGTCCAAATCTGGTAGCCGTAGCCGCCGCTGGCGTCTCCCGAGAAGGTGTCACATTGCTTCGATGTGGCGGCGCATACCCAAGCCTCGCTTACAATGCGTCTACCCTCCCACATGCCGTTTTGCAAGTAGAGCTGGCCGAGCTTGGCGGCATCCTCCAACCTGAGATAGAGCCCCCAACCGCCTTTTTCTACGCCCTGCGGGCAAACCTCCCATGCCGCTTCCTCGATGCCAAGCGGCGCAAAAAGGCGGGAGCGCAGGTACTCCATAAGCGGCATACCGGTTTTCTTCACGAGAATGGCCGCAAGTATGTAGGTGTTCATGGAGTTGTACTCAAACGACGTGCCCGGGTCGAACTTCGGGAGGGACTCCATAAACATCTTCACCCAATTTTCGTCGAGCATGGAGCCCACTTCGTTGAAGCGGTTGCCCGTTTGCATGGTAAGAAGCTGGCGCACGGTGGCTACCTTGTGCTGGCGCAGATAATTGGTGGGCATAAGTTCCGGGAAAATATCGGAAAGGCTTTCGTCAAGCGACAGCCTTCCCTCGTCTACAGCGATGCCGATTGCTGTGCCGGTAATGCTTTTGCTCATCGAATAGAGCATGTAAGGATAATCGGCGCGATAGGGTGCCCAGTACCCTTCGGATACTACCTTGCCGTTTACAAGCACCATCAGTGCGTGCGGAGCCACACCCGCTTGGCGTGCGTCGAGCTCGCGGTAAAGCCGCTCAAGCGTAGACGAGCCAAGCCCCTCTGCCTCAGGTGTGCTGCGCGGCAACGGGGACGATTTTTGCCCACCGCTTTGCGCACTTTGCTGAAGCCGGAATCCGTAAGATGGGATGTTCGCAAGATCGTGCCGCAGAAGCTTGATCATAAGGTCAAGGCTTCTCATCTGAATGGAAAGATCCATAAACTGCCCCTTTTGAAAAAGCCAGACGGCACGCTAAATGCGAGGCGGGGCGTCCGGCTTTTGTAAATGTTGAAAACGGTAGCTCGCTTAGTTTGCGTTGAGCGGAATGCCCTGGCCGGTGCGGTCGAGGTAGAAGGCGGCCATGGAGGTCTGCACGTAGGGAATCAGCCACAAATAGCCGATGCCGAAGGTAAGAGCGGCCAAAAGCGCCCAGCCGATGAAGCTGAGTTGCAGGCAGAACAGCCGCCCTTTGTGGCCGGCCATGAGCCGCTTGCTTTCGTTGACTGCCTCTCGGATGCCCATTTCGGGGTGCTGTGCCATCAGAAACGGCGCCATGTAGTAGCGGTAGGCTGCGATGATGCCCGGAATTACCAGAAGAAGCGACCAAAGAAACACGAAAAGCCCCATGAAGAGCACCAATCCAAACGCCTTCAAAAAGATGCCGAAGCGGGAAAACAGCGTGGAAAGGTTAGACTTGTTGTTGCAAAGGTCGATGTAGAACAGGTCGTGGCCAAGGCTCAGGGAAGCGATAAGCGAGGAACCCGCAAGGCTCAGCGCGATGGAAAGCAGAAGCGAGATCCCGGAAAGACCGTTGAAATAGCCGTAGCTGTAGAAGTAGGCCGCACTGCCGGAGACCGCCGCCGCGACGCCGGAAGCGATGCCCTGAATGGCAAAGCAGCAGATGCTAAAGAGCAGGCTTGTGCCCAGCGCAATACCCCAGTTGCCCTTAAGCTTATCGCGCGCGATGCGTCTGAAATCCCATGCGCGGAATTCGGCACGTGGGGTATCCATGTGCGTGGATTCCATTAATGAAACCTCCTTAAAAATGGTGAAATGATACCAAGGTCGGCTGCGCCCCAAAACGGCCTTCTATGTATAATAGTATAACAGCCGTATGGAAAAAATGAAATAGCGTGAACCGCACGGCTTACGAAGGTTTGGGGGTGTTGAGAAGCTCGCCCTGTCCCGTGCGGTCAAGGTAAAATGCGGCACGTGCGGCGCAGCGGTATGGGTTCAGCCACAGTAAGCCGATGCCAAGCGTAAGCACGCAAAGAAGCCACCAACCGAAAAAGCTTAGGTCGAGGCAAAAAAGCCGCCACTTGTGTCCAAGCATCAGATCCTTACTTTCCTGTACGGCGTCGATGGCGCTCATGTGTGGGTTCTGCGCAAGGATATAGGGCGCAAGCGCGTAGCGGTATGCTGCGACGATGCCGGGTATCACAAAAAGGAGTGACCATAAAAACATAAACAACCCCATGTAAAGCCGCTGTCCAACAGCTTTTCCGAAAATGGAGAAGCGGGAAAACAGCGTGGAAAAGCTTGGGTTCTTGTTGTTGCAAAGGTCGATGTAGAACATGTTGTGCCCAAGCTGTATGGATGAACCTACAATCAGCATGATGACAAAATAAAAGAGAGCAACCGTAGCAATTGTTGGCGATGCGGCATTTATCGTGGTCAATGCCGCAGGCGTGGGCAGGTTCGCGTGCACATAAAAGTCGCTGAGCCGCTCACGAAGCGCCGAAGTATTCAGGTGGATTTCCGTGCCGCCGTTCGACCCTCCGAGGATGCCCGCTACCAAGGTGATAAGAAGCGCAAACCACCATTTGCCGCTGAGCTTATCGCGTGCGATGCCGCGATAGTCAGAACTTACATATTCCATAAAAACCTCCCCATATCGAAGGCGGTTCCTTGCCGCCTACAAGGATAAGTATAGCATATGTGGAAGAAAAATGCCGTAAAAAAAAGAATGGTGGAAAAATTCCACCATTCCGGACCATTTGCTTTGCGTTGCTTAGTCGTTGCAGCCGCAGCCACAGCCGCCGTGGTTGTGTTCTTCGCCTTCTTCGTCGCAATCGTCGCAGCCGCAACCGCAGCCGCACTCGTGGTTGAGGCGTTCTTCGGCGATGGCAGCAAGCGCGTCCATCTTCGCGTCGTCGGCGGGGAGGAACTCCTCTACGTCGCCGTTGACAACGACCTTCATGATGTACACATCCTGCTCGGCCTCTTCTTCGCCCTCTTCGTCGTCGGAAGCGGAGAGATCCATAAGTACGGCATACTCTTCGTCTTCGTATTCAAAATAGTCAATAACGTCCAGCGTAAATTCATTGCCGTCGTCATCGGTAAACGTGACGAGGTCCCTTTCTTCTTCCATGGTGGTATCCGCCTTTCAAAACAAATATTCAGATTTCTAAGGCTATTCTACCCTATGCGGCGGGATTCTAGCAAGAGCGGTTTACATGAATTCAAATTTGCGTTACCATATTTTCATATACTGGTACGGATTTTAAGGCGGCGGAGGAAGAAGGCATGTTTCAGGCGCGTTGGAGCTTTGGCAGAGAAAACTTTGATCGGGTGCGTCAGCTTCGCAGCGCGTGCTTTGTAGAGGAGCAGGGCATTGGTGAAAATGAGGAGTTTGATGCGTTTGACGGCGTCAGCGCGCACCTTTTTGTGGAGGATTCATCGGGCGAGCCCATCGCGGTAGGGCGCATGTTCCCCGATGGGGAAACGACGAGAATCGGGCGCATATGCGTTGCGCCGGCGTTTCGTGGCCGGCTTTACGATGACCTTGTGCTTCGCATTTTGCTTTACAAAGCCGAGGGGCTTGCCGGAAACACGGTTGTTACCTGCCCTCCGGAGAAGGACGCGCAGTTTTATGAACGGTTTGGCTTTGCGCGCGAGGGCGAGCCGTTTTTTGAAAGAAATGCCCTGCGCGTAAAGCTTTGCGTGCCGCGCGATAAAATTGTATGGCCCAAGGAATGCGGCGGCTGACGAGCCGCGCACGTCTTAGTTTTTACCGCATTTTTACGCCAAAAATGCAAAAAACGGACAGGCCAAAAAAACGCTTGCAATCGTATGATAAATTGACTATAATACTAAGCGTTCCGCGCGTTTACGGAAAAGGTTGAAAAAGTGAATATGCTGGTGTAGCTCAGTCGGTAGAGCACGTCATTGGTAATGACGAGGTAGGCAGTTCGAATCTGCTCACCAGCTCCAAAACAAACAGCCCGTCCACAGGACGGGCTGTTTGTTTTGGAGCTGATATACATATGCACGGCCTACCTCTACGCATTGCCAATTTGGTAATGACGGGGGCAGAGCCGAGCGCCGCCAGTGGCGGATGAAGCGAGGCGGAAGCCCAGTAAGGCAGGGAGCGTTAGGAAGCCGCTTCTGCGGCGACGCAGCGCGACCATGCCGAACTGCGGGCAGGGCAGTTCGAATCTGCTCACCAGCTCCAAAAAACAATACCCACCTACAAGGCGGGTATTGTTTTTTGGATTTATAGAGGAACAGATTCGAAGGGCGGAACAGAAAACGCGCCTGTGACGCGTTTTCCCGCCCCGTGTTTTCGTGGCAGGCCGTCTTCGATGCGCAGAGCGCGAGCAAGGCGATGCCGATGCCCGAAAACCGAAGGCTGCTCACCAGCTGCGCATACAAAGAGGAACAGATTCTAAGGGCGGAACAGAAAACGCGCCTGCATCTTCAATACGCCTAGCTTAGCTAGGCATCAGTGGTGCCCTTTGGGTATGACGCGTTTTTCCGATGGAATTTTGCACCCAGGCGTCGCGTTCAGCAAGTTTTCTCTGCCGTGAATCCAATCCACTGAGGGAGTGCCGCCCACGGGTTGAGTTCCCAATTCGCCAGTTTGTTGCCATCCGCTTCCGCTTCTTCCGAAGTCGTATACCACCAACAGTCATGTACGTCCTTTTCCGAATGAAATTCCACCATCTGCTGAATGGAGAAACCGGCCCCGATCATTGAATTTGCGAAATCCTGAACGCGCCAGTGATAAGTCGGGATTTCACCCAACGGGCCAACCGCTTCATAGGGCTTTACCGACTTTATTTTGAAAAGGTTCTCAGCATCTGCTGTGAACGGACGGTTAAAAGGGTGAACTTCAAACATGATGTATTTTCCATCCCTTTTTAATACGCGATTAAAACTTTGATACATACCCGGCAAATCATAAATCCAAACATGTACCCCATTTGATGTGTAAACAAGATCGTATTCGTTTTCTTTGATGTTAAATAGCCTCATGCTGTCATCGCAGATAAACTCAATATCCCATCCATGGCTGTCCGCAATGCGCTTTGCGTTTTTTAGCTGATTTTCCGCAATATCAGAGGAGGTGACCTTTGCGCCAAGAAGGTGAAAAGCAAATACTGCAACATTGTTGCCGCTAGACGGAACCAGTATCCGCTTACCCTCCAGACTGTTGAAAGCGCCATTCAGCATGTTGCGAACAGGAGAGGGAAACACCCACATGGGATCTTGTATCGTTTTGTCGATGATTGATTCCGAAGCGTTTTCTTTAAACCATTTATCGGAGCCAGCGTTCCAATCGTCTTTGACTAGAGTATTCATTTAGCCCTCCACAGATAAGCTGGTTGGTTGGGCGCGTCCCAATCAAATGTAATTGTATCAAAAACTGATTGAAAAATCGTCAATTTGCAGTGGAATAATCAATCAGAATATTAATTTTGTCAATGGCAAACAAAAGGCAATACCCGCTTTATAGGCGGGTATTGCTTGTTGGATTTATAGAGGAACAGACTCGAAGGGCGTAGCGAAAATGCACCAGCATCCTTGATATAGAGCAGCTCGACATCCGTGATGCCCTTGGTATGACGCGGTTTCCTTGGCACTTCTTCTATACGCAAACCGCCTATTTTCCCATGCTTTGATTCGCCGCGCGTACGACTTGGCTCACAAATTTATCGCTCTCGTTGATCCACGGGCTATGGCCGGAATGCTCGAACCAAACGATTTCCTTATAGGGCGCATCCAGCACATCAAAATATTCTTGTGCGAGCAAAACGGGCGCATTCACATCATGCCTGCCTAAAAAGAAATAAATCGGTACTTTGAGCGTGTTGTAGTGCTGCCGCAAATCGATTGGGTAAAGCTGCGGATATACATGGTTGTACGTGTTTACGATACCCCTGAAGAAATTAACCGCATCCCAAACGCCGTACTCGGAGGCGCTCAGGTCGCGAAAGGTATTGTACCCGGCATTGTGTATCTGCGGGTTGCTTGCCATGATGCCACTCAGATAGTTGAGGTATGCCGCGCTTTTCCATGTTACATCCTTTCCATAGTAAGGGGGAGGCCCATTCTTTTTAAGGGTTGCCACCACGTTTTCGTCACCAACGTTAAGCGCAACTTCCATTGCCAGCTGATAATCGATGGTCTCTGTTTCTACGAAGTCGACCATTTGGCCCGTTCCGATAAAGGCATGGTACAGTTCCGGATGGTTTTCCACAAGAAAGATGCCAAGCGCACTCCCCCAGGATTCACCAAGCAGGAATATTTTTTCCTGTTCAAACCTGCGGCAAAGATATTGCGTCAATGCGTAGCCATCTTCCATATAAATTTCGGGCGTTAAATCGGCGCGCGATATGGCCGCGTAGGATTTGCCGGATCCCGGCTGATCCCAGTTCACCACAACAAAGTGTTTTTCAAGCTCGCCCAAATCATAACGCACCGCCGCCATCTGTGTACCGCCCGGCCCGCCCGCCAAAAACAGCAGCACCGGCTTCTTTATATCATGTCCGCGGATGCTAATCCATTCCTCATGCCCATTCAGTTCCACCTGTACAAGCTCTGCAATGCCTTCTTCCGCCGTAGTTTCATTCGCTTTTGCAATGGCGGGCGTTGATGCGGCCCATTGGGTAACGGCAGTAAACCCAATGCACAAAGCGATGCCGGATGCAAGCAAGAGGCCTGTTTGTTTTATGCGCAACACCGCTTTGCTCCAGTCCGAACGGAGCAAGGCTTTGATCACAAACCCGGCGCAATTGTTTATGAAAAAAAGTGCAAGCACTACGCAAATGATCAGCAGTACCGCAAAAATCACAATTTTCCACATATAGATTCTCCCCAAATAGAAATTTGAACAGCGTTCAAGTTAGAATTGTAACAGACATTTGAACGCTGGTCAACATTGTGCTATAATTTTATGAACCGTAAAGGAGGGAGTGGCATGGATAAGCGAACGCGGATACTCAACGCGCTTGAGGAGTTGCTGCGGGAAGGGAAAGCCGGCACGGCCTCCGTGATGGATATCGCCAAAAAGGCAGGGATTGCAAAGGGCGGCATGTATTACTATTTCAAGGACAAGGAAGCAGTGCTCGATGCCCTTGCACGGCGTCAATACGCCAATGTGATACTGGCATGCAAGCAGGCGCTTGCGCAAGCGGAAGGGGACGCGATAACGAAGCTGAAACTTTTGCTCTACGTCTACCGGAACACGGCGGTGGATTCCGCCGTCGACAAGTTCCTGCATCAAACGCAAAACGCCGCCATCCACCAAAAATCGATGGCCGACATCATTCAGGGGCTTTCGCCGCTGATTGCGGAGATCTTCGAACAGGGCGACCGTGAAAAGTCCTTTGTGTGTAAAAACCCCACCGAATATGCGCAAGTATTGCTTTGTGTCCCCGTTTTTTTGCTCGACCCCGGTATCTTTTCGTGGACGGGCGAGCAGGTAACATCTAGGCTCAAAGCGTTGGCGGACATTCTGGAAAAAGGGCTTTGTGCAAAAAATGGCGCGCTGTCGTTTTTGTATGAGAACTGGACAAAGCAAAAGCTATCGGATTCCCCGATCAGCATAGAACATGAAATGGGAGAGGAACGACAATGAAAAAAACATATTTTCTGATTTTTGCATGCGTTGTACTGTTGGCCATTGCCGCAGGCTGCCGAAGCCAAGATTTCGAGGGAACCCGAACGGCTGACGAAAACCAATTTATCCTAGACTATTCGTTTTTGAACAAAACCGAAACGCACACCATGAATTTGGAGCAGGGAACGGGTGTAAAGGTTAAAATCGAAAGCCTGTCGGGCCGTATAGATGTTGTTGTATCGGACGCGTACGGCAAGGAACTATACCGGGGAAACGACGCATCCTCTGGCAGCTTCCTGCTTGAAATACCGGAAACGGGAGCTTATACGTTCTCGGTTACCGGGAGCAGGGCAGATGGCAGCGTCGCCTTTGCCGTTGAAGAATAGGTG
>JAEZGQ010000055.1 GCA_023416895.1 Bacillota bacterium
ATGCGCGCCGCGGTTTTATGATCGACTGCGCAAGGCACTTTTTCACAGTGGAGGAACTTGAAACCGTGATCGACGCGGCGGCGCTTTTAAAAATGAATGTGTTCCACTGGCATTTGAGCGACGATCAGGGCTTTCGCGTGGAAAGCGAACACTTTCCTGCGCTCACGGAGCTAGGCGCGGTGCGGCCTTACAGCGATTTCGGCTCGTTTTACGAACCGGGAGAGTACCGTGGCTTTTATTCCAAGCAAGACATTCGGCGCATCGTTGCCTTCTGCAAAGAACGGCACATTGAGGTCGTTCCGGAAATTGACCTGCCCGGCCATGTATCTGCCATTCTTGCTACATACCCGGAGCTTTCCTGCACGGGCGAGCCGGTAAGCGTCAAAACGCACGGCGGTATTTTTGACGATGTGCTTTGCGCGGGCAAGGAAGCCGTGTTCGACTTTGTTTTTGCTTTGCTCGACGAGTGGCTTGCGCTGTTTCCGGACGCGTATTTTCACATTGGCGGCGACGAGGTAAAAAAAGGGCGTTGGCGCGCCTGTCCCGATTGTAAAAAGCGCATGGATGAGCTTGGGTTTAAGGACGCCGCCCAACTGCAGGGTTATTTTACGCGCCGCGTCGCCGAATACCTGCACAAGCGCAGGAAGACCCCCGTGGTTTGGAACGACGCGCTCAACGGCGGCGAGCTTCCCCCCTATGTTTGCGTGCAATATTGGATGGGGCCAACAAAAAATACAGCGCAGCACATAAAGCTCGGCGGCAAAGCGCTGCTTTCGGGCTGTTTGCATTGCTACTTCGATTACCCGCTCGGCATCACGCCGCTCAACAAGGTTTACCGTTATGACCCGCGTTGCTTGAAGCTTCCCTTAAATGGTATAGTCGGCATGGAGTGTACGCTATGGAGCGAGTTCATTCGCGATAGCCAGAGGCTTCACCACCTTGCTTTCCCGCGTATGGCGGCTTTGGCGGAAGGGAGCTGGACAGCGCCCGAGCTCAAAAACGAGGTGGATTTTCTTCGCCGCATCAAGGAACTTCTCCCGTTGTTGGAAGCGCGCGGCATCCATTTCGCCCCGGAGGCGGATTGGAATATGCCCCTCACGCGTCGCTTTCGTGAAATGCGTGCCTTTGCCCGCGCACTCAATCACAAAGAAGGCACTGTTTTACCTGCGGAAAGCGAGTAACAGTATATCGGTAAAAGTGCCTACCGTGCACTTCGAACACTTGCCCAGCGGGCCTTAACAGTATATTCCCTCCATTCTCAAAAGTGGCGCAAGCCACTTTTTTTAATAGGCGCAAACCCGTTGACAGCGTGCAGCGGCGGTGCTATGCTGAACAAGATTGTTGCGTTCGCAACCTTTTTTCGCATAAGGAGGCACATATGGAAGCTCTGATGCGTTTCATCGACCGCACCACGCGCTGCGCCACCCTATACCGCAGCGAAAAACTGGCGGAGGCCGGGCTTAACGGCTGCCAGCATACTTACATCTTGAATATCTGCAGACAACCCGGCATTTCGCAAGAAAGACTCGCTTCTCTCATTTACGTCAACAAAAGCAACGTAACGCGGCAGCTTTCCCTGCTCGAGCAAAACGGTTTCGTAGAGCGTCGCCCGAGCGACGCGGATAAGCGCGTTATGGAGGTATACCCCACGCAAAAAGCCTTTGACGTTTACCCGCTCGTGTGCGAAGTGCTCAAAGAATGGAACGCGGGGCTCCTGGAGCAGTTTACGCCCGAGGAGCGCAAGGTTTTGAGTGCCATGATGGAGCGTGTCATGTACAAAGCGGTGGAGCAAAGCGGCGCGGACAAGGCGAGGTAATATGAAAAGGGTATTTTCATACTTAAAGCCGTATTATGGCAGAATGAGTGTGGGGCTTGCCATCAAATTCATCGGCACCATTATGGATTTGCTTCTCCCCTACATCCTCGCCTATACCGTAGATACCATCGTTCCCGAAAAGGACATCAACCGCATCCTCCTTTTCGGCGGGGTGATGGTTGCCTGTGCCATTGTGGCGGTGCTTACAAATATCGTCGCCAACCGCATGGCCTCCCGCGTGGCGCGCGATACTACGGAGCGCATCCGGCACGATTTGTATGAAAGGGTCGCCTACCTCTCCTGCGCGCAGGCGGACTCCTTCTCCATTTCCTCCCTCGAATCACGCCTTACAAGCGATACCTACAACCTTCACCAAATGCTCGGTATGATGCAGCGCCTTGGCGTGCGCGCGCCGATTTTGCTTTTGGGCGGCATCCTCGTAACGATGACGCTTGAACCGGTGCTTTCGCTCATCCTTGTAACAATCCTTCCTCTTATTGCGCTGATCGTATATGTGGTATCAAAAAAAAGCATACCGCTTTACACGGCACTCCAGCAATCCGTCGATAAGCTGACGCGCATCGTGCGCGAAAACACAACCGGCATACGCATCATCAAGGCACTTTCCCAAACGCGCTACGAAAAGGGCAGGTTTGAACGGGTGAACAGCGAGGTGGTCAGCAACGAAAAGGCCGCCGCAAAAACCGTTGCGCTTTCAAGCCCCATGATGAACCTCCTTCTAAACCTCGCGCTCATTCCCGTGATCATCGTTGGCGCTTACCGCGTGAACGAGGGGCTTACGCAGCCCGGCAAGATCATCGCCTTTCTTTCGTATTTCACCATCATCCTAAACGCGATGCTCTCCATTACCCGTATGTTCGTGATCTACAACCGCAGCTTTGCCTCCGCGCAGCGCATTGTGAAGGTGCTCGATACCCCTGAGGACTTAACGCCCGAGGATTTGGGCGCTTCGCGCGAGGAGCCGTGGCACATCGCGTTTGAAAACGTGACCTTCTCCTATCACAAGCGCGAGCCGAGCATTGAAAACATTACCTTCCGGTTAAAGCGCGGCGAAACGCTTGGCATCATCGGCGCGACGGGAAGCGGAAAAAGCACCGTATTGCGCCTTTTGATGCGCCTATACGATGCTGATACGGGCAGCATACGCATCGACGGACAGGACGTGCGCGCATATTCGCTCAAAGAGCTTCGCGCCAAGTTCGGTGTTGTGTTTCAAAACGACATTTTGTTTGCTGATTCAATCGCCGAAAACATCTCCTTCGGCCGCGATTTGAGCAAGGAAGAGCTTGACGCGGCGGTGGATATTGCGCAGGCGCGCGAATTCATAAACGCCCTGCCTGACGGGCTTAATCATGCGCTTTCCATAAAAAGTGCGAACCTGAGCGGCGGGCAAAAGCAAAGGCTCCTCATTGCGCGCGCCGTGGCCATGAAGCCCGAAATTTTGATTTTGGATGACTCGTCGAGCGCGCTCGACTACAAAACTGACGCACTATTAAGAAAGGCACTGCGCGAAAACCTTTCCTCAAGCACGAAAATCATCGTGGCGCAGCGCGTCAGCTCCATTTTGCATGCGGACTGCATTCTTGTTTTGGAGGATGGCAAGGAGGCGGGCTTCGGCACGCACGAGGAGCTTATGGAAAGCTGTATAAGCTACCGCGAAATCAGCATTTCGCAAATGGGAGGTGAAGCCCTTGGCCGGTCCGAACAGCGCGCCTAACCTTTCAAAACCCGTTGAAAAAGCCGCCGACCCCAAATCGGTGCTTCGAAGGCTTTGGGGATACCTCTATCATTACAAGTGGCTTGTGCTTTTGGCGCTTGCGCTAATGCTGGCGAGCAACCTTCTCGCGCTTTTTGGGCCCCTTCTTTCCGGCTACGCCATAGACGCCATCGGAATCAAAAAAGGCGAGGTGGATTTTGAAGGCGTATTTTACAACTGCGCCCTTATGGCCGCGTTTTATGTAGTTTCCTCACTGATGGCGTACCTTCTTTCGCGGCTGATGATCAATTTGAGCCAAAAGGTCGTTTGCAAGATGCGCAACGACGTATTTTCACGCCTTGCGGACATGCCCGTAAGCTATTTTGATACGCATCAAACGGGCGAAATCGTGAGCCATCTCACCTACGACATCGATACTGTAAACGCATCCCTCTCCACCGACCTTTTGCAAATTTGCGCAAGCGTGGTAACGGTAATCGGCTCCCTCATCATGATGGTGCAAATTTCGCCGCTTTTGCTCCTCGTTTTTGTTGTAACCATACCCATTTCGTTTTTTCTCACCAAATACATCACAGGAAAAATCCGCCCTCTTTTTAAAGCGCGCTCCATCAAGCTCGGCGAACTCAACGGCTACGCCGAGGAAAGCCTCACCGGCCAAAAAACCATTGCCGCCTACAACCAGCAGGAAACCATGATCCGCCGGTTTGACGAAAAAAACAACGCCGCCGTTACCGCTTATTACAATGCCGACTATTATGGCAGCATCAACGGCCCGTGCGTCAACTTCATCAACAACCTCTCACTCGCGCTCATCAGCGTGTTCGGCGCGATCATGTACCTGTACGGCGGCCTTACACTCGGCAACCTTTCAAGCTTCGTTCTATATTCGCGCAAGTTTTCCGGCCCCATCAACGAGGCCGCCAACATTTTGGGCGAGCTGCAGTCCGCCTTCGCGGCGGCAGAGCGCGTGTTCCGCGTGATCGACGCGCCGCTTGAAAGCGCGGACGCGGCGGATGCCGCGCCTCTTGCGGATGTGAAGGGTCATGTAGAGGTAGAACATGTGGACTTTTCTTATGCGAGTGGCCGCCCCGTTGTAGAGGATTTGAACATCGACGCGCCGGAGGGAAAAATGATCGCCATCGTCGGGCCAACCGGTGCTGGCAAAACCACCATCATCAGCCTTTTGATGCGCTTTTACGACCCGAGTTCCGGACGCATTTTAATAGACGAAAAGGACATTCGCTCTGTTACGCGCGAAAGCCTTCGGCTTTCCTACACCATGGTTTTGCAGGATAGTTGGCTTTTTCAGGGAACCGTATTTGAAAACATCGCCTACGGCAAAAAGGACGCTACGCGCGAGGAGGTAATCGCCGCGGCGAAAGCGGCCAGGATCCACAGCTTCATCATGCAGCTGCCGCAGGGCTACGACACCGTTTTGAACGACGAAAACCTGAGCATTTCACAGGGACAACGGCAGCTTTTAACCATCGCGCGCGCCATGCTGCCCCAGGCGAAAATCCTTATTTTAGACGAGGCGACCTCCAATGTGGATACGCGCACCGAAATGCAAATACA
>JAEZGQ010000084.1 GCA_023416895.1 Bacillota bacterium
CTGCGCGCATAAAAAACCCCTGCCGGATTTGGCAGGGGTTAAGGGTCGAATTAATATCTGTCTCTGCGGCGCTCTCTGGGCTGATAGCAGTCCTTGCAATAGACGGGCTTATCCGACGAGGGGCGGAAAGGCACTTCGGTTTCCTTGCCGCACTGGGCGCAGATCACCGGGTACATTTGCCTGGGGTAATTGCCGTAACCATCACGGCCTCCATCCCGCTGGCTGTTCTTCCTTGCAGCTCTGCAAGCGGGGCACCTTTGGGGTTCGTTCTGAAAGCCTTTTTCCTGATAAAAGGCCTGTTCGTTTTCCGTGAAGAGAAATTCTGCCCCACAGTCTCTGCAAGTAAGGGATTTGTCTGCCAATGAAAGAGTCCTCCAAGCTTTTAATATGCTATCCTAGAATAGCATATTCAGTATATCACGTTTTCGGCCAAATGGCAGGTTAATTTTGAAAAAAATAAGCAATTTTACACTGCATTGCGCAGATGTGGGGGATGTGCCATTTGATCCATGCCCTCAACGCTGTGCGGCAAATGGTTACTATGCGCAAAACACCGGAAAAAATCGGTGCGGGGGGCAGGGGTTACTCGCGGATAACCGTTAAAAGTTTGACATGAAACCTTTTTACGAAAATGGAACACTGTGTCGTAGGCGTTCAAAAAAGATCGTGCGGATTTCCGTGCTAGAGTTGTTTTGGAATAAAAAATTTTTCGAAAATCATAAATCACAGGGCTTGAAATAGCTTTTTGGGAATAGCAATTGGTTTCAGATTCATTAAAGCGAACCACCCAAAATACCGAAAGAAGAAAAAGGCATAAAAGAAAACCGTACGGTTGCATTCGTGCATGCGGTTTTGTGTGTCCCTTGGGCTGGGAGGATTTACGCAGGAGGAACAGCAAAAAAATGAAGATTTCCGCAAAGCTCACCATCACGTTTCTTGTAATCGCTCTGATTGCGGGCAGCGTGGGCGTGTACGGTGTGGTCGCTCTGTCGGGCTCGAACCGCACCGCCAACGATATTTTCGAAAAATACGGGCTTGCGCAGGGGTACCTTGGCAACATCTTTGGCCAGTTCCAAACCCAGCGCGCGCTTTTGCGCGACATGGTGCTGTTTCAGGATATTTCTACCTCAAATGAAATCAAGAAGGCGATGGATGCTTCCGATGCCGCGCTAACGGAAAACCTCGCGCTTTTTGAAGGCACCTGCGTTACGGCGGAGGACAAGGCACTTTATGAGGAGCTTTCTACGAGCATCGCGGCGTTTCGCGGCGTGCGCGACGAGCTTACCGCTGCCTGCTTGAAGGGCGATTATGAAAACGCGCTTGTTTGGATTAAGCTTGATAGCAACGCGGAAATTGCGGATGCGGCGGAGGTACAGGCTGCAAGTACCGCACCGGACGCGGTATCCTCGCCCACGCAAGGCGGTGGGGACAATGGCGAAGTGACGGGAACTGTAGATGCCGTGGCTTCCGCAACCGTAAGCTCGAGCGCGCAAACCGCCGTGGAACAGACCATGGCGGATAGCATCGCCCGCGCAAAAGCACGCCTTGAAGCGCAGACCAAAAGCATTATGGCAACGGAAGCTGTGCTTGTTGTACTTTCCGCAACCGCATTTGTTTTAGCGGCGGTGCTTGGCATTACTGTTGCAAGGAGCATTTCGCGCCCGCTTAACGTTGCGGTGGATGCGCTTGAAAAAATTGCCCGTGGCGAGGAAATTGAAGCGCTCGACACAAAGCGTTTTGATGGGGAGCTGAAAAAAATCGCCGTGAGCGTAAACGAGGTGCGGGACTCGCTATGGCTTTTGTTGAGCGATTCCGCCATGCTCACGGAAGCCGCCGTAGAAGGGCGGCTTGAAGCGCGCGCGGAGCCTGAGCGGCACAAGGGCTCGTACAGAAAGCTCATTGAGGGTGTCAACAACACGCTCGATGCCATGATTGCACCCGTTCATGAGGCCACGGATGTGCTTGAAGAGATGGCGCAGGGCAATTTGCAGGTCACCGTCAACGGGGACTATATGGGCGGCCACGCGGTTGTGAAAAACGCGCTTAACGATACGCTTTCGTCCATCAACGGCTACCTTGGGGAAATTTCGAAGGTTGTTGCCCAAATGGCGCAGGGCAACATGTCCGTTTACATTACCAATGAATATCGCGGCGACTTTATTGTGTTGAAGGATTCTATCAACCTCATCGCCGAATCGCTCAGGGATGTGCTCGGTGAGATTAGCACCGTGGCCGATCAGGTAGCAATCGGCACGCGCCAGGTTTCCGAGGGCAGTCATAAAATTTCTGAAGGTGCGGATGAACAGAGCGCCTCCATCGCAAGGCTTACGGATTCCGTAGGGCAGATCGCCCTTCAAACCAAAAACAACGCGAAAAGCGCGCGGCAGGCAAACGAACTTACCCTTACGGCGGCTGCGGAGGCTGCGCAGGGCAACGAGAAACTTTTTGCCATGCAGCTTGCGATGAACGAGATCAGCGAAGCCGCACACAACATTTCAAAAATCATCAAGGTGATCGACGACATCGCGTTCCAAACGAACATCCTCGCGCTCAATGCGGCGGTGGAGGCAGCGCGTGCGGGCGTGCATGGCAAGGGCTTTGCTGTGGTGGCGGAGGAGGTTCGAAACCTCGCTTCGCGCAGCACTGAGGCCGCAAAGGAAACCACAGAACTGATCGAAGGCTCCATCGGCAAAATGGAAGCAGGTGCAAGGATCGCCGATGAAACCGCCAATGCGCTCAAAACCGTTGTGGGCGGTGTTGAAAAGGCGGCGGAGCTTGTAAAAGAGATCGCCAAGGCCTCGGAGGAACAGGCGAACGCCATTGCGGGCGTGGACGCAGGCATCGAGCAAATGCTTGCCGTGGTGCAGAGCGACTCCGCTGCCTCGCACGAAACGGCAGCCGCCGCCCAGGAGATTTCCGCGCAGGCCGAAATGCTCAAGCAGATGATCGGAAGATTTCAGCTGTAACACTCTTAAAAAAATGTCTGACGTCACTTTTTTGAAACTTGCAGGAAGCACCGACTTATACTTCGCGTCGGTGCTTCCTGAGAGGAAACCCTTGCTACGCAAGGTACCGCTCGCGACGCACATGTCGCCGCTCTCCAAATAAGCCTCCGGTGGGCTGTGCCCCCCGAGCCCCAAGCGCTTTTTGCTGGCCTGAAGCGGTCCTTCCTTAACATGGAAAGGCCGCTTTGTTACGGCTTGTTCTACCCTACAAAACGGGGCAACTTTGTGGTACAATCCGTGTAATGCTC
>JAEZGQ010000098.1 GCA_023416895.1 Bacillota bacterium
CAGGGCTTGCCTATTACGACAGGCTGATCGATGCTCTCATCAAGCGCGGCATAGAGCCGTGGGTCACGCTTTATCATTGGGATTTGCCAAGCGCTCTTCAGCGCAAGGGCGGCTGGCTCAACCGCGATACCGCCGTTGCCTTCGGCGAGTATGCAGCCATTCTTGCAAAGCGCTTTGATGGGCGTGTAAAAACCTATATGACGCTGAACGAGCCTGAGTGCGTGGTTCGCCTTGGCTATGGCAACGGGATACACGCGCCGGGCTGGAAGCTATCTGAACGTGAGCAGGCACACATCATGCAAAATCTTGTGCTTGCGCATGGCATCGCTTCAACGGCATTGCGCAAAAATAGCTCAATCCCTCTTCAAATCGGTGTCGTACCCTGCGGCAGGCTTTGCTACCCGCTTACGGATTCTCCGAAGGCGCGCGACGCGTCCTACCGCACAACGTTTGATCTTTCCCAAGGGGACTGGGTATTTACGTTTAACTCGTTTCTTGACAGCTTGATGTTCCACCGTTACGACGACAGCGCCCCCCATTTTTTAAAGGACGCGATCGCCGCTGTGCCACAGAGTGACTGGGCTCTTGTGGAAAAGCCGGACTTTATCGGCATCAACGTATATCAGGGCGACGGCACGGATGAAAACGGCGCAATCGTCAAACGCCCGGATGGCTTCCCCCTTACCGCTGTAAAATGGGGCGTCACCCCCGAGGTGATGCACTACGGCCCGCTTCACCTGCACCGCCGCTACGGGCTGCCCATGTACATCACGGAAAACGGCCAATCCTGCAACGACCGCGTGTTTTTGGACGGTAAGGTACACGATCCCGACCGTATCGACTTTTTAAACCGCTATTTGCTGGAACTGAAAAAGAGCATCGACGAAGGCGCGCCGCTCCTTGGCTATCTTCATTGGAGCTTCCTCGATAACTTCGAGTGGTCCCAAGGCTACAGCGAGCGCTTCGGCTTGGTGTATGTGGATTATGCCACACAAAAGCGCACACTGAAAGACTCAGCGCTTTGGTATGCGCAGGTCATCAAAACAAACGGCGGCAATTTGTAAGCCACCTTCAGAAAAACGCAGACGGGCGCGGAAAACTCCGCGCCCGTTGCTTGTCAAAAAGAGAAACGGTACCGTTTTAAACTCTTATTTCCCCCCGTTTCCCGCCTCGATCAAATCGGTTCGCGCAGGATGCGAAGCATCAGCTCAATAGCCTGCTTGCGCTCAGGAATGGGAAAAAGTGGAAAGACGTGGTTCATTTTTGGCCATTCAAAGTAGTTAAGCGGCACATCGTGCGCCTGCGCGCGCACAAAAAACCGCTGCGCGTCGGGAAGAAGGATTTCGTGCGTGCCGACAAAGAGCGTCAGCCGCCCAAGGCCTCGCACGTCACCGTAAATTGGGCTTGCCATAGAGCTGCAAACGCCAAGCTCGCCCGCCCACATTTGCCCAAGCTCCTTGAGACCGTATATGCCAAGCATCGGGTCCAGTTTGTCGTAGGCGGGGATGATGGGGTTGGACATGCTCACGTCGAGCCATGGGGAAAGCATGATAATATCTCTGGGCTGCGGCAGCGATAGTTCGTTGAGCTTCATGGCTAGGCCAAGGGAAAGCCCGCCGCCCGCCGAATCGCCCATGATGACGATGTTTTTTGGGTCGGTATCCGAAAGCAGCGTTTTGTAAAGCGCGATCAGCTTGTCATACGCTTCCTCACAGGTATGGAAGGGGACCTTGGGGTAAATGGGCAGAAAAACCTTGGCGCTGAGTTTGCCGGCCATGTGAAACAAGAATTCCCAATGCGGAAAAATCGGCTGGTTGATGTACGCCCCGCCGTGCAGGTAAAGAAGCTTTAATCCGCTTTCCTTGCCGCCGTTGATGACATAGGTATCCATGTCGTTTTCGCTCGTCAGGTCGATGTAGTGAATAAATTTGAGCTCTGGAATGCGGTAGGGCACCTCGCCGATGATGCGGATAGCATCCACATAGCGGTGAAAAAGGCGTTTGGAGGCGTATACGCTTTTTTCAAAAGTCGTCCAAAGGTAGGCTTCGATGATGGCGCTTGCAACGCTGCGGCGCTCCATGCCTTCCACGCGCTTTGTTCTTTTTTGCATGCGTGCATCCTTTCGTAGCCGCGCTGACGGCGGCTTCTGTTACGTTTAATTTACCCCATACACCGCAATTAAGCAACAGGCGGGAAAACTGCCATGTGATTCTTTCGACTTGCTTCAATAATGAACAGTGCGTTTTTCAAAATGGCGCCTGCAAGCGCGCGCGAAAAAGAAAGAAAAACGAAGAATACTTGCGCATTTTAGCGAATCTGCGTATAATTTTTAAAAGTATTCTTTGTGCTATAAGTTATGAAGTCGAGAAACATCTTGCGCGCAAGAGCGTATGAAGGGAAGAAACCGCCATGGGCTCAAAAGTCATACAAAAAATAGCGGTTGCTGCAATGGCCATCGCGTGTTTGACGGTTTGCGCAGCGCACGCCCGAGCGGAAAACATGGTCAGCCTGACTGCAGAAGAGCAGGCGTATGTGCAGTCGCGCGGCTCTGTAAAGATGTGCGTTGATCCGGATTGGTATCCATATGAGAAAATTGATGAAAACGGCCGCCATTGGGGCATCGCCGCGGATCTTATCGCGCTTGTAGCCCAGAGAACAGGCTTGCATGTCGAACTGGTTCCCACGAGGGATTGGCAGGAAAGCCTTTCTTTTATGGCGAATGGCAAGTGCGATATTTTGAGCTTTCTAAACAAGACCGAACAAAGGGAGCAATGGATGAGCTTCACCGATGCGCTCTTCTCTGATCCCAGCGTGATCATTGCGCGAAACGAGCACGAGTATCTTCAGAACTTGTCTGCCTTAAGCGAAACCGCGGTTTTGCCGGAAGGCACGAGCATCGAAGAGCGGCTCAGGCGAGACTATCCCAACATCAACATCATTCTTGTTCCGTCCGAAGGCGAAGTGATGGACGCTGTTTCCTCGCACAAGGCCGATTTTGCCGTGCGGTCGCTGACGATGGCGGCATATACCATACGGCAGGAGGGCTTTTTTAACTTAAAGATTTGCGGCCAGATCGACAATTATGAAAACAAGCTGAGCATCGGCGTAAGCAAATACGACCCGATGCTGCTCCAAATCTTGAACAAGGGGATCGCCTCCTTGTCGCAGCAGGAAGTTGAAGCGATAATCAACCGCCATATCCCCATTACGATTCAGCAAGGTTTTGACTACAAGCTGTTTTTTATACTGGCCGGCGTATTTGTGGTGATCCTTACGGCAGTTTTCTTATGGTCGATGCAGCTAAAACGCCTTAACAAGAGGCTGGCACTGCAAAAACAGGAGCTTGCCCAGGTGCGCGACCGGCTTGAGGTGAGCGAAACGCTCTACAAGTCCTTTTTGAACGCGTCTCCCGATGCAGTCGTGATATCCGACGCAAACGGAACGATCCTTGTTGCGTCTCCGTCAGCGTATGCGCTGGTTGGTATGCGCATGGAAGAGGACAAACTTTTGGGTCATATGCTGTTTGAATTTGTTGCGCCGGAGGAGCAGGCACGGCTGGCTGGTAACCTTGCCAAGCTTTACGACGGGCATAGTCCCGGCATGAATGAATATCGCGCCGTTCGCGCTGACGGGCAGGATTTTATCATGGAAGTGAAAAGCGAAGTAATTCAAGGCGCCAATCGTATGCCCGAGCGAATGGTTTCAATTGTCAGGGATATTACAGAACGCCGCAAAATGGAAGAGGAGCTGCAAAGAAGTGAAGAAACCCTAAGGCAGCTGGCCCAGGAATTGACAAACCAAAACGCACAACTGCACGAAACCGCATCCTACGATAAGTTGACCGGCGTGCGCAACAG
>JAEZGQ010000148.1 GCA_023416895.1 Bacillota bacterium
CCAAGTTCACCACCATGAGCGGCACGGTAACAAACGCCGCCTCCACGGAATGCGCGTTTTTCATGACTTATGTTGGCTTTTACGATGAAAACGAAAACCTTCTTGGCGTATGGTATTTTACCAAGAATGTGCGCCTTGAAGCGGGCGGCAGCACCGCTTTTGTGACCCGTATGGAGGATTTGCCCATCAGCGGCCTTTCTGAAACGACCAAAACCATGGTAGCGGGCGCTTTCGGGTTCAATTACGAGTAAGTATGACAGGTTGATATAGCACGCCCACATCAAAAATGGTGTGGGCTTTGTGTTTAGCGGGGTGGCACAATCAGTTGCCGTCCCATTTTTTCTTGTGAATTTTTATTTTGAAACTCGTCTATGGTCACCCAGCAGCAAATAGTGGGAAGTTTATTGGGCGCCGTATAGCCTATAGTCGGACTTTGGTTTATGCGTGTTTATTAGAATGATTGTGGCCAAACTTGCAAACAGGTGCTCGTTGATAATTGGCAACACTATACAGCGATCTATTTGGAACTATCGCTTAACCTAACACGTGTTATCATCAGAATACACGAAAGGAAGATAACTGAAGACCATGAGAAAATTGATCCCACTCTTTCTTGCTCTTGTCATGCTCACCGGGTGTTCGGGAAAAGGCCCCAACGATATTGTACCTTCGGATGCAACGATGCCCGAAATCATCGAGCTGCTCTGCGAAGGTGTTGATGTCCCTGCATATGAAGCGACTGAGCTAACCGAGGAGAATTTTGAGTATTTCGCGTTCATCCCTTATGCGGACGGTTTGACCGGGTATCATGCAGATGCCCTCATCAATTCAATCCCCCATTCGGTGGTGCTCGTGCGCAGCGAAAACGGAGATACGGCCGATATTGCACAGAAGATGCTGGATAACGCTGACACCCGCAAGTGGATATGTGTTTCAGCAGACGTAAAACAGGCTGCCTATACAGAGCACTATGCGGTTCTCGTTATGTCTTCCGTGGAGGTTGTTGGGGGCATAATCGCAAATTTTGAAGCCGCTGCAAACGACGGAGAGGCTACAACGCTTGATGCCGTTGCGTCCGACGCATTGGCCGGTTAACGGTGCGCAGGTCATCGGCCGACTATGGGTGTTCAGAAGACAAAAAAAAGTATTATGGCGGTTGCCGCGGTTTTTATCGCGGTGTATCACCTATGGATACCGGTTTTTCCTGCCGTCGCGCTGTCCGGACAGATCGAGCGCTTTATCCTAACGATCGGCTACATCGGTGTCGACTTATTCTTCTTCCTGTCGGCATATACGTTGACATTTTCCGACACAACCTCAAGGCGTAGATTTGCTTTGAGGCGCTTTCGCAAAGTGTATCCTATGTTCCTCCTGTTTTGCGTTTTAGCCCTTATCATGGGTAAACTGTCTTTCCCGCGCTTTTTCGCCACCGCCGTTTTGCTGGATTTTCTGCAAAACGGCGGCGGCTCGTTTCTTTGGTTCGTACCCGCTCTGCTGCTGATGTACCTTGTGTTTCCATATTGCAGAGCCGCCTTATCAAAGTACAGCCCTTCAAAGCGGCTCGCGATATCCGTGACCGCGTGGGCAGCTTTGACGTTTGCGATTGAATACGGTCTGCGCGGAGTTGTTGACGTGAGTATTTTTTTGTGCCGCATTCCCGTAATACTTCTGGGTGTATTTTTTGCGGAATATGAGGGTGTATGGTCGATAAAACGGCGTATTACAGCAGGTGTTGCGCTGTTTCCGCCTGGTCTTGCACTTGTATACCTGTTCGGCTACCTTAATAGGCTCACCGTCCCGTTCGAAGGCATGTTCTATATCGCGGCGCTGCCGTGCGTTTTAGGGCTGGTGTTCCTGCTCGACGCCGCATTCCAAAACCACGCATTCAAGGCGATTGAGGCGGTCGGCGGTGCGACGCTGGAGATGTATTGCCTTCAAATGCTGGCAGGAGCCGAACTTGTTAACGTGCTCTTTCGCCTGACGCATGTCAGGGTATTGATAAATATCCTCTCCTTTACCGCCTTGATCCTATGCTCGCTAGCGCTGTCGGCTGCCCGTAGATATATCTACAGAACATTCCGTGCCGATCGCCATCGCCGGCAATAAGGGTATCCAACTTTTACGATATTTGCTTTTTCCCTTTTCGGGCCTTTTCAGCTTCTCCTTTCACTTCATACTGGCAAAGCCCAATGTTCTTGGAACTGCTGCGTTTCAGAAAGCAAATTTAGCAAATCGCCGACAGCATATTGACAAAAACCGAAACCACTCGTATTATTGAATTGTCAACAGTTGAACATTCTACAGTGGAGTTGCTTTGTATGAGTTTTAAGAAGCTGAATATGTTAATTAGGCTAGGGCGGGAATATAGCCATGAAACAATCCGTCATGCAGGCTTCTCTGATACGGAGCACGCAATATGCACGTTTCTTTATTTTCATGACAAGGTATCACAGGATTGCATATCAAGCGCGCTGCTGCTCGACAAAACTACTGTAGCAAAAGCGATATGTGTCCTAGAGCGTGATGGCCTTGTTTGTAAAAGGCAGGATGAGAAGAACAGGCGAAAAAACATCATTCAAATAACCGAAGCGGGAAAAACCAGCGTTATGAACAACATCGATGTTCATGAAAACTGGTTAAAGAAAGTATGCTCTTGCTTGTCGGAGCAAGAACTGCAGCAATTTAATGATTATTTTGATAGGATTGTTGAAAACGCACTCAAGATTAGGCAAGACGCTATGATCAAGTAATACTTTACAATTGGAGGAATAAACGACCAAATGAGCAACGAAAATTCAAGCATCGTATCCCTCATTAAAAAGATATGGGGAGGACTTAAAGGCTATTTAAAAGACTGGCGTAATTTGCTCGGTCATGCTTTGCTGGGCATTGTGTTTGTTGTACTGGCAATATGGGTACCCATCAACATCTGGATTAAGCTTGCGATAATTGCCTGTTTGATCGCATTTAATATTTTCAGAATGCGTCGCAAAGCAAACAAAGCTTCGTCCAAAGATACAGAGGATTCAACCGAACCCGTTTAAAGGTTCAACTTTCGCGCCCCTTCATCAAACTTTTGTACTTACCTTATGCCTGCCGTCCCGATTCTCAACCTGACGGTAGGCTTTTAAATTTCTAGAGCAAATATGCTCCTCATTTCATATTGAATTGGCTACAGTAAACTGTACCTTGCACCTTAGAAACAAGAATGCAAGGTTTTATATTATTAAGATGTAATCCTCGGTTAAAGCCGACTGAAAATTCCGATTTGTCGGTTAGCTTAACTTCGCATGATGTTTATAACCCTGTCCAAGAAATATTACAAAAGAATACCGCCCCCCGTGCGTTTGCGTTAAGCTTATATGCGTACGGATTAACAGAATATTCATTTGCTGTCAAGGGAGACATGATACAATATTTGGAAATAATAGGTTTCGTAATTGGATAATGCAAAGAGGTGACAACATGAGACCTGTTGATTTTTCGAGTTTGGTGCTAATCAGTTTATTTGAAAAGCGCACAATCATGCACTCCCTCTTGAGCGGGCCAACAAGCATGACATCAATGAAACAACGCATTACCCAAGTTCCAAATCGACCCAAAATGCCGAGAATATCTGCGCTAGGTATAGCGCTTATAATGGTGGCACTTACTAGCGTTGCATGTACCGGCGCTACAGTAAATAATGGCAACGAACCCTATGCGGATAACGGAACAACGACAAATGCAACATACACAATGTCCCTGACGACGGAAGAAACACCTACGCCCGATAACTCTGCTTCGTTTAATTTGCAGACGGCAAGCGACAGAACAGACCCACACACAACTGCAGTGGAATTTCTTACTCGCTATTTTGAATCTGCTAACAGCGGCGGATTACTTCTATATGACCATAACAGCGATTTATTTGAGCCGACACAAAGTATTGTTACGGCCATGAAATATCTTGATTGGATAACGCTTATCAATTATTTTTTGAATTATGATATTGCTCTTGATATGGGATATTATTCTTCAATGCAAGATGCCAATATTACAAACGAAGGGGATATAACGATTGTCAAGGGGTATTGCAGAACTACGGCTTTTGGAACATTCTTTGAGATTCAAATGCAAAAGAATGAAGCCGGTAATTACGTCATAACAGGTTTGGATTTTCCGGATAGTAAAGAATATGTTAACTTCGTTGAAGCATTCAAAAAGTCTACAGGTGAATTGGATGCTCAAGCATCGTCCTTTATAGACGAACAATATAATCGTATGCTCGAAAAATGTATTTCCGATAAGAAAATGACGGATGAACAGATTGCCGTTGCGGTTGCAAAATGGCATGTCAAGATACATGCGGTTTGGAACGTCGCATACGATGTAGAGAATCCATCTACCTGTTATTTGACAGATAGTAGTGGTTTAGTTATTTTTAACCTGTCACGAAGTTACACCATTGCGACAGATTCCCCTATGTGGTTGGTATCTTTTAACACCGATGCGCGTCCTGTATTTCCAACTTATTGCATAGACGCAAAGACCTTTGAGTGTATTGGGTATATCCCCGGAGCGTAGAACGCGATAATGCAGAAGGTCGGCAATTGCTACTTGACACGCAGTTATTTCGCAAGATAAACATAATCAAGATAGGTTCGATCAATGATTATGAAGTTTTTAAGGTAAGGAAATCTTTCAAAGGCAAAAAGCAATTTGTCAATTTCGCATTATATTTATACCTGAGAATCCTTAGGTTATATGAAAAATGCCGACACCGGTCAGATGACGTAGGTGCCGGCTTTTTTATATTCGGTTCATTCAGTTCTCTACGCCGACCTTCACCCCGTTGACTTCTACGCCGGCATCCGCTGGAATGAGTATATATCTGCTTCCATTGATCACCCGTGTTTCGATGAGGTCACTACGCTCCGGATCAACCTTGATTACAACATCTGGTGTGCGAATCACAAACTGCTTTTTGTCGATGACGTTGGCAGGCGCAAGCTGTGCGTCCATGCCGAATTGCGCGTCAAAGGTAGTGGCAAAGGCTTGAACATGATCTTCGGATACACCACATTCCTTTAGCATCGCTCCAATTTCCCTTTGGGAGAGCAGCAACTGTTCGGGTTCCTTGTTTTCCTTGTGCCGGTCTATCATTTCGCTCAGATGCTCGTGGACAGCCTGCACCACTTCAAGGCTGCAATCCTCCTTGAGTGTTTCTGTCAATATGGCCTGAAAAAGCTCCTTCTGTGCGGCAGCGGGCATGGGCGGCTCTACATGGAACACCGCATCGATAAATTCCTGATGGTTCTCTGCAGTGTTCTTCATATAGTACAGCGCCCCATAAATGTTGGCGGCCCTATCATCGAAGGCGGGAAACAGAAAGCCCAGTTCCGGCGCGGATACGACATAGCCCTGTGAGGTGGCGTGGAAGCGGTTCTCCGCCATCTGGTAGCTCAGCTCTGCCGGAGTCAGCTTCACCGGGCAAATGCTGCAAACGATGTAGCTGAATTCCTCATCGGAAGCATCCTTTTGTATCTCGCCATCGCTGGCTCTGTAAGGTACGGTATATACGTCGTGGGTCAGAAGGATGAGATAATTGCTCGCCATGTTCAGCGTTTCGATGACTCGCTGATAGAACGTTTGCAGCATGTCCGAATTCTTTAGCCCGCTTTGACGGAGCATGGATAACAGTCTATGCTCATCGCTGTTCATCACTTGTTTGGCACTGAATTCTATGTTGACGAGATTCTTCCCGAGAGAACCGGACAAAGACTTTTTTAAAAGGGAAAGAAAGCGCTCCGACTCCTCCTGCGGCATGCCGGAAAGAAACTCTTCAAACGTAGCGACTATTTTTTTGTCCTCATTAACATAACAGCCATATACGTTGCTGATCATACTTTTATCCGGCCTGAAGCGGCGCCGGATTTCCCGTACCTCTTTTTCGTTCATGGATAACCTCACACTGATTATGATATAAAAAAGTGCCGCCACAAAAGCAGCAGCATGCATTATATCATGCCGGAAGCGATGTTGTCTTGCCTCGTTTTTCCGGAAAGTAGGATGACGCAGGCCGTTAATGATGATAAGATAATTTGGACACTGCCAAAAAGCGGTCATATTTTGGCTGGCTAGCACTGTGGTGGATTTTGAACAATACAGAGTTTTCATATAAGGCAAAAAGCCTCTGTGCACAAAACTGCAGCTACATTGATATAGGAGAAACGATGCTATTATCTGCGGAACATATTTCAAAAAACTACGGAACCAAGCAACTGCTGAAGGATGTCTCCATTTACCTGAACGAAAGAGACCACATCGGCATTGTGGGCCTCAATGGCACGGGAAAAAGTACGCTGCTGAAAATTTTATCCGGTATAGAGCTGCCTGACGAAGGCTCTATTTCGGCCAATCCAAATCTGCGGATCGCCTATCTTCCACAAAATCCGGCGATGAACGATGATTTTACCGTACTGGAACAAGTCTTCTCGGAATTCACCCCACAATTTCGTGAAATCAATGAGTACGAGGTGATCTCCATGCTAACACGGCTGGGGATTACTGATTACGAAGCAAAAATTGGGACACTTTCAGGCGGGCAACGCAAGCGCGTGGCACTTTCCGCTACGCTTATTCACCCCGCGGACGTTCTCATATTAGACGAACCAACCAACCATCTTGACAGCGACGTGGCCATTTGGCTGGAGCAACATCTGAGCCGCTTTACCGGCGGCTTGATTATGGTAACCCATGACCGCTACTTTCTTGAGCGGGTTGCAACCCGCATTACCGAGCTATCCCATTCCAAGCTATACACTTATGAGGCCAATTACTCAAAATACCTGGAACTGAAGGCACAGCGCGCCGAGATGGCCGATGCAAGCGAGCGCAAGCGGCAGGCGATTTTGCGCAAGGAATATCAGTGGATCATGCGTGGTGCCAGAGCGCGCTCAACCAAAAGCCGTGAGCGCATAGAGCGATATGATGCCCTAAAAGCTCAATCAGCACCTGTTACAGACGCCGTGGTGCAGATGGCAACCGTGTCCAGCCGATTGGGGCGAAAGCTGATTGATCTCGATGACATTACGAAATCCTTTGGCAGCCGCACGGTCATCGATCATTTTTCCTATCACATCCAACGGGACGACCGCATCGGCATTGTAGGAAAAAACGGCGTAGGTAAAACCACATTGCTCAATATCATCGCGGGGGAGCTGACTCCGGACGAGGGTGCGGTGGCGGTAGGTTCTACCGTGCGAATTGGCTATTTCTCGCAGGAGGGACGTGATCTTGATCCCAACCTGCGGGTTTACGATTTTATCAGCGCAATCGCGAGCGAAACCAAAACGACGCAAGGTACATTCTCTGCATCCCAAATGCTGGAGCAGTTTTTGTTTACCTCCGACCTACAATACACAACCATCAGCAAGCTCAGTGGCGGGGAAAGAAGAAGGCTGTATCTTCTGAGCATACTCATTGCGGCGCCCAACATACTACTGCTGGATGAACCAACCAATGATCTTGATATAGAGACGTTGGCTATCCTGGAGGATTATTTGGAAACCTTCCCCGGAGCCGTCATTGCGGTCTCTCATGATCGCTATTTTCTGGATAAAGTAGCAACCTCAATTTTCGAAGTGAACGCAGAAGGCAAAATTGCCTGCTATACGGGCAATTATACCGAATATGCTCAGCAACGGGCGGAGGCACACCAACCTGAAGTGAAAAAGGATGCATCACTTTCACGTACAGCCGTATCCCCCAAAATCAACAACCCGGAAACGCCCAAAAAACTGAGGTTTTCATTTAAAGAGCAAAGAGAATTTGATACAATTGATGATGACATCGCTGCGCTTCAGGCTAGCGTGGCGGCATGCTCTGCTGAGATTGCCCAAGAAGCCGCCAGCGATTATGTGCGCTTGCAAGAGCTTATGGAAAAAATGGAGCTGCTGAAAACCGAGCTGGAATTCAAAATGGAGCGATGGGTGTACTTGAACGAACTGGCTGAGAAGATTGACGCTCAGAAATAGGTTGAAAAATGAGCAAAGAAAACGCAAGAGGTAAAGTATGAAGGTTCTTGTTCTCAACGGAAGTCCGAAAGGCGAATATAGTATTACATTGCAAACTTCATTGTATTTAGAAAAAAGGTTTCCAGAACACAAGTTCCAGTTTCTTCATGTTGGCCGTTGCATTAAATCCTTTGAAAAGGATTTTTCAACTGTGGCTGACGCAATCACCGATGCGGATTTGATCGTCTTTTCTTATCCTGTTTATACTTTTATTGCACCAAGTCAGTTGCATCGGTTCATTGAGCTTTTAAAAGCATCCGGCATTAATTTATCAGGAAAATTTGTTACGCAGATTACTACTTCTAAGCATTTTTACGATATGACTGCACATCAATATATTCAGGAAAACTGTCAGGATCTTGGCATGAAATGCATCAAGGGACTGTCTGCGGATATGGATGACCTCCTAACTGAGAATGGACGAAAAACCGCGAAAGAGTTTTTTGAATATGTGTGCTGGAGCATAGAGTGTGATGTTTATGAAACGATTCTAAAACATACTGTGGCGCCAAAGCATCGTCCGGTCAGTGCCGCTACGTTAAGTCAGGATGAAAAGAGCGGAGATATCGTTATCGTTACGGATTGCGCCAAAGACGATAAGCAGTTGAATGATATGATCAATAGGTTTCGCGCAGTTCTTAAGTATAAAAGTCGCATTGTTAATATTTCCGAGTATCCTTTTCGAGGAGGATGTATCGGCTGCTTTAATTGTGCAGCTACAGAAAAATGCATTTATAAGGATGGCTTTGACGATTTTCTGCGCAACAGTATTCAAACTGCCGATGCAATAATTTATGCATTTTCCATTAAGGATCATTCCATGGGCTCCGTCTTTAAAATGTATGATGACAGGCAGTTCTGTAATGGCCATAGAACAGTGACTATGGGAAAGCCGACGGGATACCTAATTAGTGGAAATTACTCTTCAGAGGCAAATTTGCAGATGATTATTGAAGGCAGAAGTGAGGTTGGAGGAAACTTTCTTGCAGGAGTTGCGTGTGATGAATTAAATCCAGATGCAGACATAGATAGACTTGCTCAAAGGCTTGATTATGCAATCACGCATAAGTACATCCAGCCTAAGAATTTCTATGGTGTTGGCGGAATGAAAATATTCAGGGATCTAATTTGGCTTATGCGCGGTATGATGAAAGCTGATCATCGGTTCTACAAAGAACAGGGGCTTTATGACTTTCCTCAAAAGAAAAAAGGAACAGCACTAAAAATGCATCTTGTGGGTGCCCTCATATCTTCTCCAAAGATAAAAGCTAAAATAGGAGACAAAATGAATGAAGGTATGCTTGCACCGTACAAGAAGGTTTTGTAGCAACAACCAATTACAAGAAGCGTGAAAGTGACGAAGTTCTGGGCACCATGTCAAAAACAGAGCCCATGCGGCATCGGTTTTATCTGTTCAAAGCATTGCTGTTAAGGGTAGATATAAAGGTTGCGCAACACACAGCTTATTGCCGAGATTTCAAGACAATGAGATTATCACTCTCATATAACTGGGTTTGTGCGTCAAGCACAGCCATTACATCATCGTCTCGAATAATTGCAATAATATTTATTCCCTCCGTTTGGCGCAGCCTGAGTTTTTGCAAGCTGTTCCCAACCCAGTTCGGAAGGGGCTTCATTTCAATAATGTCGTACTTGTCAGACCGATGAATATAATCCAATAAATCGTTTGTAACAAAACTATAGGCAATTCGTTCGCCTATTTCTTTTTCAGGCAGCACTACACGATTTACCCCTATTGATTCCAAGATGTGCTTTTGCCTAAGGCCATTTGCCTTTGCAAGGATATAACCCACACCCATTTCTTTAACAATTGTTGCCGTGATAGCCGCAGCTTCAAAATCTGAGCTGAAGGCAATGATAACAACATCAAAGTTGCGAATGCCTATTTTTTCAAGAGCCGACTTTTCTGATGCATCAATCTGA
The DNA here is from genome assembly GCA_023416895.1 of Bacillota bacterium. Lineage (GTDB taxonomy): Bacteria > Bacillota > Clostridia > Christensenellales > CAG-138 > UBA7707. The sequence continues at coordinate 10,002 of JAEZGQ010000148.1, forward strand.
TATGCGTGTGTTGCATATCCTGCAGCATCTTGAACTTTATGCTCATCCAAATCACAGCATAAAACATTCATACCATTTTCATACAATGTTTTCGTAATGCTTTGGCCGAATTTGCCTAATCCCAACACTGCAAATTGGGTATCGGGTGTGAAACGTATCTGGCTAAATTTCCGCTTGTTCATGATTTTAATATCCCTTCACAGTAATGTGTTATCCTATCGTTACATCTTCTGTTGGATATCCCACCAAATCATCTGCATCATGAATGTCACGTGCCAAAGAGATGATAAGGGTAATGGGGCCTATTCTTCCAATATACATACACATCATTAACACCAGTTTTCCCACTCCCGATAGATGGGGTGTAATTCCTGTACTCAACCCAACAGTGCCAAGCGCCGAAGAGACTTCAAACAACAAATCTGCAATACCATGCGAAAATGCGTTGTGATTTTCTGTAACGGCTAAAACAGCAGTTCCTAAAAACAAAAGCAACAGCATTAGGACAACTATAGTCAAAGCCTTTTGCAGAGTAACAACAGAAATTGTACGCTCAAATGCCACAATCTTTTTTCTTCCCTTGATAATCGACCAAACACTGCAAAAAATTATGGCCAGCGTAACAGTTTTAATACCCCCAGCAGTTCCTCCGGGCGAACCGCCAATCAGCATAAATAAACTGGAAAAAAGCTTTGAAGCATCTGTTAGCCCATCCTGCGCAATTGTAGAGAATCCCGCTGTTCGTAGAGTAACAGACTGAAACAGAGCTACCAAGAGTTTCTGTGGGAAGGAAAGTGCGCCCAGCGTCTGTGGGTTGTTATATTCCTCCGCAAGAAAAAACACTGTCCCCAAGACGATTAGCACAGCAGTCGTGATAAACACAAGTCTTGTGTGAAGAGAAAGAGACTTCCGCTGTTTTATGCGAGCAGAAAACAGATGGTTTGTTTTATTGGCAACATCTTTCCAAACCGTGAACCCGATACCACCTATGACAATAAGAGCCATTACAACAGCATTGACGCTTAAATTTGTGCTGTAAGGCATCAAGCTCTGTTTGCCAACAATATCAAACCCGGCATTGCAGAAAGCAGAGACTGAATGAAAGATCCCATAAAATATAGACTTATACCAAACAACACCTTGGTTTAGAAATGAGAAGAAGAGCATTGTTGCTCCAACTGCTTCACATACAAAAGTCCCCTTAATAACAAAAAGCACCATTCTAACCATCCCCCCTAAAGAAGAATAGTTGAACGCTGTTTGAATTGTTAATCGGTCTTTTAACGACACCTTCTTTCCAATGTTGACCATGAAAAAAGCAAGTACAGTAATTAAACTTAGACCGCCTATTTGAATTAGAATCAGAATGACCAGCTTTCCAAACAAACTCCACGTAGCAGAAGTAGTCAGTGTAACAAGTCCAGTCACACACACAGCTGAAACAGAGGTAAAAAATGCGTCCAATACAGGAACATCTATTCCTTGTCGGTGCGAAATAGGCAACGATAAGAGCAACCCTCCAACAAGAATAATCAGCAAAAAGCTCAATACAATAATCTGCGGAGGGGATAGTTTCTTTTGAAGTTTTTTGAGCGAGATTGACATATCGGAAAGTAATTCTTCTGCTTTCATACTCACACCTCAACTCACATCAAGCGTTGATATTCGAACAAAGGTCATGGGAATTGATTCCGAGGCGCAGGATATAAAAAAGGCGCTAGATTTAATCTGTGCCTTCTCGAACGGAAAATGTCATCATGAGATAGCGGAAAACCCTTTGTGACAAGATGTACGATATCCCATCAGTAAAAACACACTTTTGAGGCGTTGAAGCTTCTTTCTAGCCATAAGAACAGCATTGATGCAAGATCAAATCGAAACTTTTCCTCAACGGAAACAGGGATATTGGTGAGGAAACTCCCGGCACGAGAAGAATATGAATGCACTTACTTTGATGCCTTTTGGGGGAAGGATCGTTCAAAGAATCTGCGCTCCTTACGATCAATGCTAACCCAAGGATCAGAAGTACAAATTGTATAAGGTCACCTTTTCATTGCTTTTTCCGCTTGTGTTCTTATAACGCCCTGAAAACTGTATCAAGACAATGCTTCATTGTAAAAGAAAAGGTGGGGAACTTTTGCGAAGCTCCCTACCCAATAAGCACAAAATCTTGAAGCAGCCTCCTGCCCAACCGGGATAAACTACATATTGTTTAAAAACATTATACGATTTCTCAGCAACAAAATCAACCGTTCGGCAGGAGGATAACGCTACCATGCATTGAACTATAGCAAAATGGCCGCAGGGCAACATTTCGAACGACAGTGCTTAATCAAAATAAATAATATGCCGATATCCTCCCAACAAAGAAAGCCGCCCGTTATAAATTCCGTTCCTCCACCCTGCCGTATAAAAGCGTGTCGCAATACCGCCCTTCTATTAAGCAGTTTTCTTTTTGGCAGCCCTCAAGCACAAACCCGTTTTTTTCAAGCACCCGCGCGGAAGGGACGTTTTCTCGTATGACCCGCGCACTCAGCCTGTGAAGCTTTAAGGTTTCAAACGCAAAGCCGCATATAAGCGTGACCGTTTCCGTTCCAATGCCCCTCCCCCAATGCGCGCGGTTCAAAACATACCCAAGCTCCGCGTTTTTTGAGGCATGATCGAAGCTGAAAAGCATTGCTGTGCCAACATGCTCTCCAGTTTTTTGCCATACAATTGAGGCGTATAGGTGCGTGCCCGCCGCCTCGCGCCTGAGAAGCTCCGCGACGTGGGCTTGCGTTTGCTCAAAGGTTTCCATCAGCGACCAGCCGATGAAGCGCTTTGCCACCGGATCGGAGGTATAGCGGTGCATCGCCTCGGCATCGGCGGGAGCGAGCGTGGAAAAAGCGATATTTTCGCCTGAAAGCGCGTGAAAAAAGTCTGCGTCCATAGATTCTCCTTCTAAATGCTGGGTTTTTCTATATACGACCGATCAGGCGTTTTCTTCCTCGCGTCTTACCGAAAACAAAATGTGCGGCATATCGATGCCGTAATAATGCTTTACAAAACGGCCGCGCTCCTTCATGCCGTTGCGCTTCGCCACGTTTTGCGAGGCAATGTTGCTGTCGCGGATGATGGAAAACACCTCGTCTGCCCGGAGTACGTCGAAGGCATAGCGCTTGCAGCCGACCGCCGCTTCCGCGGCGTAGCCACGGTGCCAGTACGCCTTTTGAAAAAGATAGCCGATCTCGAGCACTTCCCCCTGAGGTACATTCTGTATGGTAAGGCCGCATTGACCGATCACTTCGCCGTTCTCCTTCAAAACCACCGCCCACAGGCCAAAGCCGTGCTGTTGGTAGCGCTCCAGCTGGCGGTTGAGCCACGAAACGGTTTCTTCCTCACTGAAGGCGTGTTCGTAGGCGTACATTACATCCGCATCCTGCAAAATTTTGCGCAACGCGGGGAGATCAGCTTCCTCCATGCGCCTTAAAACAAGGCGCTGCGTTTCAAGAACCATACTTTATCCTCCCATATAAACAGGTTCGGCGCGGGAAGTAAGCTTCCCGCGCCGTTTTCCGTAAGAATCGTTTAAAGCGCGGCAAACCGCTTTGCACCGTCTTTTTCAAGCAAAGCACCCGCAGCAACCGTAAGCGCCGCAACAACGGCAAGAAGAAGCACTCCGTAAAACCCCGCCTGCTTCGCTCCCTCGCCCGTAAGCCATACGATGGGAAGGATGGAAGCCGCCATGCCGATGAGTATCGTCACGAGCACCGGAGCGCCTTGTTTGATGACCTCCGCCTCATTTTGCCAGTCGAGCTTGGGAAAGCAGAGGTTTAAATAAAGCCCCACTCGCGCGATGAATACCGTATAAACAAGCGGCACCGCGTACATAAGAACCGCCGTAAGCACATCCGCTTTGAGCACAACGTTCAAAACCGTTGCTGCAACCACAACCGCAGGTGCCATCACGGTGATGCTCACAAGGCATTTTGCGTTGAACAAATCGCGTATCCTCAGGGGAAGCACCTTCATTTGCCAAAGCCTATTCCCCTCAATGGAAACGCTCGCGGGCGTGGTGGCACTCATACCGGCAAAAAGCGCAAGCGCAAACGGCGCGGCAGACTTCATAATGTCCGGAAGCCCCGGCATTTCAAGCACCGTGCCAAGCTTTTCTTCGCCCATAATTGCAAGAGCTACAGAGCCGATTACCACGAGCACCGCACCAAACGCGGTGTTGAACACGTAGAGCGTGGAGGCAAAATAACGCTTGATTTCCTTTTGATAAAGCGCGCGAACCGGTGAAAGCGCGAGTTGGTGCGCTTTCCCTTGCTTGCGCACGGCGGTTTTTGAGCGAAGGCTCGTGTTGAGCCGCTTAAAGTTTTTGGCAACCACCGCCACAAAAGCCGCAAACACCACTGCACTGACGCCCGCAAAAAGCAAGAAATCAAGTGTGCTTGCACCTGCGACCGCGGATGCGTACCACGTGGCGACCGGGTACAAGCGCGAAACGCTTGCGGTGAGCTGTGCGCTGATGCTTTGAATTTGCTCAACGACCTGTGGCGCCATGAATGAGAGCGCCATGATGCCGATGAATACCGCAAACAGCAGCACGAGCGTGACGAGGTTGCTGCGGCGGAAACGCGCGCCAAACGACGCCACGAGCGTGCCGATGACCGCCGCTATGGAAAGTGGCAGAAGCGGCACGAAGAACAGCAGCACAAAAAAACGTGCATAGAAGCCAAAGCCCTGCGGCGAAAACGCTATGTACGCAGCACCAGCCGGGAGTAGCAGAAACGACATGAAAAAAAGGTTCGCACCGTAAAGCCTTAAGATACGGCTCAAAACAAGCGTTCTTTCCGGTACGGGCAGGCTCATCAAAAGCTCGTAGTCACGAAAGGAAAACAGCGTTGGCGCAACCTTGGCGACGGTAGTGATGAGCACCGTGATAGATGCACCCGCGCAGGCAAGCGCGAGCAAAGCGTCAAGCGCATCGAGCTGGTTGAGCACATAACCCATGCCGTAAAACGACGAAAACGCCATGCCGAGCATCATCACCGCCACAAAAACAAACAGCACGAACATGCCCACTTTGCGGCTTTTCTGTTTTTTGTCTTTGCCGTGCACCATCTCGTTAAGGCCGGCAAAACCCAAAAAGGATATCTTTAAAAGCGATAACAGCTTCTTCACTTTTCAATCAACTCCAAAAACACGTCCTCAAGCGACGCGTTGCCCTTGACTGCGTCGGTTTCCCCGTCTGCAATGAGCGTGCCGTTTTTGATGATGGCGATGCGGTTGCAAAGCTTTTCTGCAACGTCGAGCACATGCGTTGAAAAGAAAATCGCACCGCCGCTTTGTGTAAGCTCCCGCATGATGGTTTTGAGCGTGTGCGCCGCAACGGGATCAAGCCCTACAAACGGTTCGTCAAGCACCAACAGCGTAGGCGCGTGTACGAGCGCGGCGATGAGCGAGGTTTTCTGCTTCATGCCATGCGAATAACCGGCGATCAGGCCATAAAGGTCGTTTTCCATTTCAAACGCCTTTGCGTAGCGCGACAGGCGCTCTTGGCGCTCCTGTTGCGGCACGCCGAAAACGTCGGCAATAAAGTTGACGTACTGATAGCCAGTAAGGTGATCGTAAATATCCGGGTTGTCGGGAATAAAGGCGATCATTCGCTTGCACGCGACAGGATCTTCCTTAATAGAAACACCGTTTACGAAAATGTCGCCCGCCTCAAAGCCCAGCACGCCCACCGCGCAGCGGATGGCCGTGGTTTTTCCTGCGCCGTTGTGGCCGATGAAGCCGTAAATATCGCCCGCGTTCACCTTGAGATTGAGGTTGTTGACCGCGAGCTTTTTGCCCGGATACGATTTGGAAACGCCTCTAAATTCCAACATGCCCAAACACCTTCTTTCAAGCACATTCCGCCATAGGAGCGAAGCGAATTTCGCAGGCTCCGCATATGCGCGTTTCCCCCAAAAACAAACCATAGCACGCGCAACAAAAACCGATGGAGAACTGCCGTTTACGGACATTATAACCCTAGGCACTGCGCGCGTCAAACAGTGCGTTGCCGCGCTCAACTCCAAAAAAGCCGCTTTTTTGCGCGACGCGCAATGCTAAACCAAATGTTTACCGTTACCTAACAAAAACTCATTGACATTTGGTGAAAACAGTGTTTTAATAATCTCGTTTGTTTAGGCGTTGTAAACAGGAAGTTTATTTTCCCATGTACGCGGAAAGGAGGCCCAAACGGTGGAAATCGGCAGCAAGATCAAGCGGTATCGCATCAAGCTCAACCTTACACAGGAGGAGCTCGCAGCACGCACAGAGCTTTCAAAAGGCTTTATTTCGCAGCTTGAACGCGATTTGACCTCCCCCTCCATCGCCACGCTGATGGACATTCTCGAGGCGCTCGGCACGGATCTGGCCGAGTTTTTCTCGGAAAGAGCCGAGGAAAAAGTCGTTTTTTGCGCGGAGGATGTTTTCGTAAAAGAGGATGCGGAAACCGGTCATTCCATCCGCTGGCTCATCCCAAACGCGCAAAAGAATGCGCTTGAACCCATTCTTGTTACGCTCGAAAACGGCGGCCGCACCCCGGAGGACGATCCGCACGAGGGCGAGGAATTCGGCTATGTGCTTTCAGGCGGGATCACGCTCGTGGTGGGCGAAAGGAAATTCCGCGTAAAAAAGGGTGAAAGCTTTTGCTTTAAGCCCTTGAGCGTACACTATGTGAAAAACACCGGCAAAACGGAAGCGAAGCTTCTTTGGGTATCCACCCCGCCGAGCTTTTAATACTCGCTCGTTTTGAGCGCTTCGGAGGCCAACCGTGAGCAAGCACTTGATTGAACTTGTGAACATCCGTAAATCCTATGATGGTGAGGATGCCTTAAAAAACATCAACCTTTACATCCGCGACGGCGAATTTTTGACGCTTCTGGGCCCTTCGGGCTGCGGAAAGACGACAATGCTTCGCATCATCGCGGGGTTTGTAATGCCCACCGAAGGGCAGGTATATATGGAGGAGAAGGACCTTGTATCCATCCCCCCCTACAAGCGCCGTGTAAACACGGTGTTCCAAAAGTATGCGCTGTTTCCGCACCTCAATGTGTTTGACAACATCGCGTTTGGTCTTAAAATTCAAAAGCTGCCCAAGGCGGAAATCGAAACGCGTGTCAACGAAATGCTCGAGCTTGTAAACCTCAAGGGTTACGGCAAGCGCTGGATCGAGCAGCTCAGTGGCGGCCAGCAGCAACGCGTCGCAATCGCCAGGGCGCTTGTGAACCGCCCCCAAGTATTGCTTCTTGACGAGCCTTTAGGCGCGCTTGATTTAAAGCTTCGCAAAGGCATGCAGCTTGAATTGAAGCGCATGCAGCAGCGCCTGGGTATTACCTTTATTTATGTAACACACGATCAGGAAGAGGCGCTCACGATGAGTGATACCATCGTTGTAATGAACGAGGGCGTTATTCAGCAGATCGGCACGCCGACGGATATTTACAATGAGCCCAAAAACATATTTGTAGCCAAGTTCATCGGCGAGAGCAACATTGTGCCGGGCGAAATGCTGGAAGACTACAAGGTTCGCTTCTACGGTAACGTGTACGAGTGCGTGGACAAGGGGTTTGCCAAAAACCAGCCGGTGGATGTTGTTGTACGTCCCGAGGATATCGACATCGTCGAGCCTGAGGCTGCGAAGCTTACGGGTGTGGTGCGAAGCGTCCTTTTCATGGGCGTTCACTATGAATTCCGCGTGGAGTGTGCTGATTTTACCTGGACCGTCCATTCCACAGACTATGTGCCCGTGGGACAAAACGTGGGGCTCATCATTCTGCCCGACGCAATCCACATTATGAACAAGTCCATCACGCCTGACGCGATGGAACTTAGTGTGGAGGATGAGGACATTGACCCCGAAGAGGAAGCAGAGCCCGTAGAAGAAATCTGAGCAAGGAGGCGCAGGAAATGAAGCGTAGCGTATTTTCCTATCCGTACATCGTATGGATGGTCATGTTCATCCTTTCGCCGATGCTGCTCATCGTATACTATGCGTTTTCCTCAGACGGCGCTTTAACCTTCGCAAATGTACGAGACGCACTTTCGAGCGAAATCTATATGCCAGTGCTTTTGCGCTCGGTGATTGTAGCCCTTGAGGCGACGGCAATCTGCATCGCGCTCGGGTACCCTGTCGCATACCTTCTTTCCAAAATGAAAAAGAGCACAGCATCGCTTGTATCGGTGCTTTTCATCGTGCCGATGTGGATGAACTTTTTGCTTCGCACGTATGCTTGGCAGGTAATCCTTGATTCGAGCGGTATCCTCAACAGCTGGCTGAAGGCCTTCGGGCTTGAGCCGCTCCACCTCCTTTATACGGAAGGCGCGGTGATGCTCGGTACGGTTTACAACTTTTTGCCGTTTATGATTTTGCCGATCTATACGGTGCTCATCAAACTCGACAAGTCGCACATTGAAGCCGCGCAGGATTTGGGCGCAAACGGCGCAACCACTTTTTTCAAGGTGGTGCTGCCGCTTTCCATGCCGGGAGTGATCTCGGGCATCACGATGGTATTCATCCCCGCCATCACCACGTTTGCCATTTCAAGGCTCCTTGGCGGCGGCAAGTACATGCTTTACGGCGATTTGATCGAGAACCAGTTCATCACGCTCGGCGTGAACGGCTGGAACGCAGGGTCCGCGCTCTCATTCATCCTTTTGGTGTTGGTCGTTATCTCCATGGTCATCATGCGCCGTGCCGAACGCGAGGCCGGTGAGGAAGGGGGCAAGCTCTGGTGAAAAAACTCAAGTCGTTTTTTAAAGGCACCTACCTTACCTTAATGCTCCTTTTCCTTTACGCCCCCATTGCGGTGCTGATGGTGTTTTCCTTCAACGATTCCAAAACCATGGGCAATTGGAAGGGCTTTTCGTTGCGCTGGTACGAGGCGCTGATTTCTGACGCAACGCTCATGAACGCGCTTTGGGTAACGCTTTCGGTCGCCATCATTTCGGCTACCGTAGCGACGGTGATCGGCACCTTCGCGGCCATCGGCCTTCACTCTATGAAAAAAGCGCCGCGCGCGGTGGTGGAAAATATTTCGCAGGTTCCTGTAGTGAACCCTGATCTCGTAACGGGCATCAGCTTTATGATGCTGTTCGCGTTCATCGGCATTACGGGCGGCTACACGCGCATGCTCATTGCGCACATCACCTTCAACATCCCGTATGTGATCTTTTCGGTGCTGCCAAAGCTAAGGCAAAGCTCCAACTCGCTTTACGAGGCAGCCATGGACCTTGGCTGCACGCCGTGGATGGCGCTTCGCAAGGTTGTAATCCCCGACATCATGCCGGGCATCGTTTCGGGCTTCATCCTCGCGTTTACGATGAGCCTCGATGATTTCGTGGTGAGCTGGTTTGCGACCGACGGTATTCAAAACCTTTCCATTTACATTTACTCTATCGCGCGGCGCGGCATCAGTCCCAAGATCAACGCCTTGAGTACGCTGATGTTCGTAGCGGTGGTAACGCTTCTGCTGATCGTCAACCTTAAATCCATCCGCGAGGAACGCGCAGCATCCATACAGAACAAAAAACTTACCGCACGGTAAAAAGAAGGAGGAACCTGCCCATGAAAAAACTCGCATTCCTTGTTGCTCTCGTCCTCGCCATCGCTCCCCTTGCGGGTTGCGGCGCTGCGCAGGAAGGCACCGTTACCATCAATGTACTCAACTGGGGCGATTACATCGACGAAAGTCTTCTCGATCAGTTCACCGAGGAAACCGGCATTAAGGTGAATTATACGCCCATGGCAAACAATGAAGAAATGCTGGTAAAGCTCAGTGCGACCGACAGCATTTACGACGTATGCTTCCCGTCGGACTATATCATCGAAAAGCTGATCGCCGATGATATGCTGCACGAGTTGAACAAAGATAATATCCCCAACATCGCAAACATCGACGAGAGGTTCTTGAACCTCGGCTTCGACCCCGGCAACAAATACTCCGTACCCTATATGTGGGGCACGGTAGGCATTCTCTATAACACCACCATGGTAACCGAGCCCGTCAAAAGCTGGGACATTCTTTGGGACGCGAAGTACAGCGGGCAAATTCTCATGTACGATAGCATCCGCGACACCATCGGTGTGGCGCTAATGAAGCTTGGGTACTCCATCAACACCCGTGACGAGCAGCAGATTCTCGACGCGGAAGCCGCCCTCATCGAGCAGAAGCCCTTGGTACTCGCCTACCTTGGCGACTCCATCAAGGACACCATGATCAACGGCGGCGGAGCTTTGGCGGTCGTTTATTCGGGCGACGCCATGTGGTGCTCCGACCCTGTGGAGGGCAACGGCGACCTCGCCTATGCCGTACCGGAAACGGGCAGCAACCTTTGGTTTGACAACATCGTCATTCCCAAAACCTCCAAGCACACCGCGGAAGCCGAGGCATTCATCAACTTCCTGTGCGATGCGGAGGTGGCGAAGACCAACACCGAGTACATCGGCTACTCCACGCCAAATGCTGCCGCGTTTGAGATGCTCGACGACAGCTACAAAAACAACCCCACTTACAATCCACCGCAGGAAATTCTTGACAAGTGCGAGCTGTACCATGACCTTGGAGACTTTATCAACGTCTACAATGCCTCTTGGAACAGAATCAAAGCAGGCTAATGCGAAAGACCCTTAAAAAACTGTTCGACCCGCAATGTTTCATCGAGCCCTCCCAAATACAGGGAGGGCTTGTTGGCATTCGTGAGGGTTACGGGCGGTGCATGAGCATGGCGTGGCCGGCGATGGTGGAGTCGCTGCTCAATGTGATGCTCACGTTTGTGGATACGCTGATGGTGGGCGTATTGGGCGACCGTGCTATTTCCGCCGTTGGCGTTACCACGCAGCCGAAATTTTTGATGCTGATGTTTCTTCTCTCGCTCAACATCGGCGTTACCGCAATTGTGGCGCGACGAAAGGGCGAGGGCGACATCAAGGGCTGCTGCCGCTCGCTCAAGCAGGCGCTCATGGTCTCTTTGCTGCTTTCGGTGTTGGTGCTTGCCGGCTCGCTTCTGTTTGCCAACGAGCTTCTATCGCTGGCGGGTGCACAGAGCGACTACATCGCCGACAGCGTAACGTATTTTCGCATTGTGATGATCGGCCAGTTTTTCGGCTGCCTCGGTATGACCATCAACGCCGCGCAGAGGGGATTTGGCAACACCAAGGTGCCCATGACATCAAACGTTGCTGCCAACATCATCAATCTTGTGCTCAACTATCTTCTCATCAACGGCATCTGGTTTTTCCCACGGCTGGGGCTTATCGGTTCCGCGGTTTCCACGGCGTTTTCCACGTTCGTGATTTTCCTTCTTGCGCTTTACTCGGTGGTATCGCCGCGTTCGCACGGCGGGCTTTCCATTGTAGGCGGGGCATCCGGCACCTGGCACTTTGAAAAAAGCACGCTAAAGAGCATTTACAAGGTCGCCTCCTCCGCTCTCGTAGAGCAGGCTTTTATGCGTTTCGGCTTTTTTACCTATGCGTCGATGGTTGCGCGGCTCGGTACCGTGCAATTTGCCACGCATCAAATTTGCATGAACATGATCAACATTTCCTTTGCGGTAAGCGATGGTTTTGGGGTTGCGGCAACGTGCCTTGTAGGGCAGTCGCTCGGTGCGAAGCGCCCGGATCTTGCAAAGGTTTACGGCACCATCTCACAGCGCTGCTCGATGGTGCTAGGGCTCGCCCTGTGCGCGCTTTTCCTGCTTTTGAGAAAACAGCTCATCATGCTTTTTACCGATGAGCTGCCTATTATCGAAATGGGCGCGCAGATCATGTTCATCATTGCGGCCACGAGCCTTGCACAAACCTCGCAGGTGGTGATTTCCGGCTGTTTGCGCGGTGCGGGCGACACGCGCTTTGTGGCGGTATCCTCACTGGTAAGCGTGGGGGCGATTCGCCCTGGGCTTTCGTGGCTTTTGT
>JAEZGQ010000074.1 GCA_023416895.1 Bacillota bacterium
ATCGCCAAGCGCCACAAATTTACAGTTTCGGAGGGAAGCACATGCGGGAATGGACGAAGTGGGACGAGCGCTTTATGGAGCTCTCTAAAACCATAGGCACATGGTCGAGTTGCTACCAGCAAAACCGGAAAATCGGTGCGGTGATCGTGCGCAACAAGCGCATCCTCACCACAGGCTATAACGGTGCGCCCGCAGGTGTATCAAGCTGCGTGGAACGCGGCGAGTGCATGCGCCGCAAGCTCAACATCCCGTCCGGCACCCAGCACGAGCTGTGCTATGCCATTCATGCCGAGCAAAACGCCATTATCCAAGCAGCGAAGCTCGGCATTACCATTGAGGGCGCAACCATGTATTGTACGCACCAGCCCTGCGTGATCTGCGCGAAAATGATCGTTAACTCAGGTATTTCCCGCGTCATCTACGGCGAGGGTTACCCCGATGAGTTTTCTATTCGCATTTTTGAAATGGCGAACGTGGAGCTTTTGAAGTTCGAATAACGGAACCATATGGGGCATAGGTGCGTTTCATAGGCAACGAACACTTTTTGAAAGGAAGATTTGTTTTATGAAGCGTTTGAAGCTTTTGCCACTTGCTCTCGCTGCACTGATGTTTGTTTCCTGTGCGCCTGTTGACAGCGGCACACCGAGTTCCCCCACAGAAGCGCCGGGCACCCTACCTGCGGCTTACGAATCCGGCACGGTACTTTCCGCCCCAACCTACCCCAAAGCCATAGGCTATGAGGATTACGAAGCGCAATCTGCCGCACGCGAGGAGATTGACGAAAATTATCTAGCGGGTGTACGCGCATTTCTCATCAAGAGCACTGCGCTTTCCCTTTCCGGCACGGAAGGTAAAAACGCGCTCGTTTCCCCCGCCAGCCTCTTCTTCGCCCTCGCTATGGCGACAGAGGGTGCCGGCGGAACCACGAAGGAACAGCTATTAAGCGCGCTCGGCACCGACGAAACGCTTTTAAAAAGCGAAACCGCCAAGCTTTTCCGCAGACTTTATTTTGACAACGAAGTAGGAAGCTTCAAGGCATACAACTCCGCATGGCTCGATGGGCGCGCCGACTTTGACGTGGCGACACTTAAAGCGCTTACCGACAGCTACTATGCTGCGTGCATCGCGGCGGATTTTACGGGAACCGCCTACAAAAAGCAGATTGCAGACTGGATCTATGAGCGCACCAACGGCCTTCTTGGCAGCGACCCAAGCGCGTTCGAGGTTGACCCCGATACGCTGATGCTGTTGATCAACACCCTCTACTACAAAGACCAGTGGACTTCGCAGTTCAGCGAGGAGAACACTGCCGCCTCGGACTTTAACAATGCCGATGGCAGCAGCGTAAGCTTTGACTTTTTGAACGGCACGCGCTCGGGCAGCTTCCAGATGACGGATGCGTTCCTCGCTTCCTCAATGCAACTCAAAAATGGCAGTATCCGCTTTGTATTGCCCAACGAAGGCGTTTCGCCCGAGGACATTGTAAGCAACGAAGCCCTCTTTTTGCAAGCAGTGGACGGCGCGCAGGCTGAAACCGGATTTGGTGAAGTTGTATGGCAAATTCCCAAATTTGACTATTCCGTGGAGCTCGACCTTTCCGATACGTTAAAGGCCATGGGCATCACCGACGCATTCGATTCCAAAAAGGCGGATTTTTCCGGCTTTACCCAAAGCGAAAAGCTCTTCATCGGCGGCGTGAAGCAGGGCAGCAAAATCGCACTCAATGAAAACGGCATTGAAGCCGCAAGCTACACCGAAATCTCATTTGTGGGAACCGCCCTCCCCACCGACCGCGCAGAAATGGTTCTTGACAGGCCGTTTTTGTACATTGTTTATGTGGGCAACATGCCGGTGTTTGTGGGCATCGTCAACAACTTGAACGGGTAAACTTTAGGCAGACTCTTTTTACAAGCGGAACGGCACATTGCCGTTCCGCTTAGTCTACCCAAAACCACTTGGGGTTCGGGGTGGCGAAGCCCCCCCGAACCCAAGTTCGCGAGCGGCGACATGTGCGGCGCTCGCGTGAGCCTTGCAGTGCAAGGCTTTCTTCTCAGGAAACGCCGACTGGGCGGCACGCACAGGCGATTCCTGCAATCTTCAAACAAGTGGCGCAAGCAACTTGTTTGACAAGCACATTGCCGTTCCGCTTTCTTGACAAACCGCCGCTTGCGTGAATATAATGTATTCTTACAATCCACACACAAAAAGGCAAGGGTTTACGATGTTCAAACGGCTCAAAAGCGACATACGCTGCGTGCTCGAGCGCGACCCCGCCGCAAGGAACGCCCTTGAGGTATTTTTATGCTACCCAGGCTTTCGTGCGGTACGCAGCCATCGGTTTGTGCATTTTTTGCACAAACACGGATTTAAACTTGTAGCGCGCATTCTTTCGCAATGGAGCCGCAACGCAACCGGCATAGAAATTCACCCCGGTGCTGTACTTGGCGACAGGGTATTCATTGACCACGGCATGGGCGTGGTAATTGGCGAAACGGCAGTTGTGGGCGATGACGTAACCATATACCAAGGCGTTACTTTGGGAGGCACAGGTAAGGACATCGGTAAGCGCCACCCAACCATCGGTAACCACGTTACCATTTCGACGGGTGCAAAGGTGCTTGGCCCTTTCTCAGTAGGCGATTACGCAAAGATAGGTGCTGGCGCGGTGGTATTAAAGGAAGTTCCCCCGGGCGCAACGGTGGTTGGCGTTCCCGGGCGTGTGGTAAAGCTTGCCGCCTGCCCCATGAGCGAAACGGGCACGCCTGCCTGCGCTCTCGGTAGCCAGGAATGCAAGTATGTGGAAAATTGCCCCGCCATTGAGGAATGGAAACCAAGCACGGAATATGTAAAGGTAGAGCATACGAAAAACCAAGAAGTCGATCTCGACCAAATCCATATGCCCGATCCGGTGGAAATCGAGCTCAAGCAGCTTCAGGCGCG
>JAEZGQ010000181.1 GCA_023416895.1 Bacillota bacterium
CAAATCGAAACGCCGTCTTCCGCATCGTGCTCACCCTTCATGTAACGTTTGCACACGTTGCAGTATTTTTCGTCGTCCCGAATATAATTGAGTTCACACCTTGGGCACTTCTTCAGACCCATATCCATTCCTCCAAGCTGGGATTTACTTCACTATTATGCGAAAGCGTTCATGCTATGTCAATAGCGTATTTGGTGTATCCTGCTCCAGTGCTCCGGCATCGGAAACAATTGCACCGATGCGCCTTATAAGCTCATCCCTTCCCTCGGCCGTTTCGGAGGAATAAGCAAGCGCGGCAGGCGGCGCACCCAAAAGCTTTGCCGCAGCGTTTGCTGCGTTTTGACGCTTTGACCTTGAAAGCTTATCGGACTTTGTGGCGACGAGCGTAAACGGCACGCCGTAATAGATGATCCAGCGGAACATCTGCTTATCATCTTCCGTGGGTGCATGACGAATGTCGAGCAACATAAAAATATGGCTCACCCGCCCCATGGAAAGGTACCCTTCCATAAGCTGGCCCCACTTTTCCTTTTCGGTTTTCGGCGCCTTGGCAAAACCATAGCCGGGTAGGTCCACCAAGTAAAATGCCCCGTTTAGCCGGAAAAAATTGATGAGGCGCGTTTTTCCGGGGCTTGCGGAAATGCGCGCAAGCTTATAATTGTTGCAAAGCGAATTGATAAGGCTCGATTTGCCGACGTTGGACTTACCCACGACGGCAATTTCCACGCCTTCCTTTTGGGGATAAGCGCCGCCAAGCCCTACGCTTGTAATAAACTCCGCTTTTTTGATCGCAAAATCTTCCATATAATATGAACTCCGGCCCAGTGTGTGCGCTATGCGCCATTGCATTGTACCAGCGATTGCACGGCTTGGCAACACAAAAAGCGCAATCTTTTCAAGAGTTTTCGCACATCTCCCCTCAAACGCTTCACCATACCGCAGTGCAACCGCCAAACAGCCGACAAAGGAGAAGTTCACCACTCTACCATATACGATTGTTTCACCGTGCACCTTTCATCTTTGTTTTTTTACCATTGGTATAAAAATTATTTTACCAACTCTACACAAAGTAGCTTCAACTTTACAAAATATGACGCTATACTTGTTACAAAGGAGATGCATTTATGAAGCTTATGCTTGATGAAACCATACGCGCTCACCGAAAAGCCCTCGGGTTAACGCAGGAACAGCTTGCGGAAGCCGTAGGCGTTACTACGGGCGCCGTATCAAAATGGGAGTCGGCCCTCTCCAACCCCGACATCGGTACGTTAATTGCGCTGGCGGATTTTTTTGAAGTATCCGTAGATGTTCTTCTCGGCTACCAGCTTCAATGCAGAACTGCGGAATTGGCGTCCAAAAAAATACGTGAACTTCGCAATGCCGAGAAATATGAAGAAGGTTATATAGAGGTAGAAAAGGCATTGCAGCGTTTTCCCAACAACTTTGACGTGGTATACCAAAGCGCAAGGCTGCTTCACCTTTGGGGGTTTACCAAAAAAGTCGGTCCTTCGGTGTTTGAAAAAGCACTCGCGCTTTACGAGCGCGCATGCACGCTGATCTCGCAGAATTCTGATGAAGCGATTAGCGAGCAATCCATCCAGTTCGCCGTCGGCGAGCTGTACGTGCTGCTTGATGACAATGAGCGGGCGTTGCGGCACTTCCAAAAATACAATGTTCGAGGCATCAACAACTCCACGATCGGCTTTCTTCTCTCGCAGATGAAGCAAAATGAAAAAGCGCTCCCCTACCTTTCCGACAGCCTGCTCGACAGCATTATGCAATTGTTCCGCACAGCAATCGGCCTCGCCAACTGCTATGGCAACAGCGGTGAAGCAGACGACGCCATTGCCGTACTTCAATGGATGCACGGCGTACTAGACGGGCTGAAGCGGCCCGAAAAAGCATCTTATTTAACAAAGGCGCAGGCCATGCTGCTCTGCGGCTGCGCGCAGGTCGCCGCGAACAAAGGCGATATAAAAAAAACCGAGCAGTACCTTCGCCTTGCTTTGGAAACCGCTCGCTCCTTTGATACCGCGCCGGACTTTGCCTCCGGCAGCATCCGGTTTTACCACGGAAAAGAGCAGTCGTTTGGCGATGACTTTGGCGAAACAGCCATTTGCGGCATAGAAAAATCACTGACGGAAGACGAGCGCACATCCCCCATTCTTACCGAGCTTTGGAGGAAAATTATAAATGAAGAACAATAACGAACAAAAGGCAGCCCGCAAGGTATTTACGCGGCAATTTTACCTGCGCAATAAAATGATGTTTGCGCTCGCTTTGACGTCCACATTTCTGGCCGCCTTCGCGAACCTCGTTATTTCCTGGTTGATGCAGCAGATCATCGACGCCATATCCGGCGTACAGAGCCGGTTCTCGATCCTCGAGCTCACGCTGATCTGTGCCGCCATCACACTGGGGCTTGCCTTGATGATGCTGCTTGAATACCATTCGGTTCCGCGCTTTGTCAAAAAAGCCATGCGCCAGTATAAGGATTTTGCCTTTGGCGAAGTTTCAAAAAAAAGCATCCATTCCTTCAACGGTGAAAACACCACGACTTACCTTTCGGCGCTGTCCAACGACGCAAACAGCATTGAAACCAACTACATTTCCAGAATATTCTCCCTCGTGCAGCAACTCATCATGTTTGCAGGCGCGTTTGCGATGATGCTTTATTACAGCCCCTTTTTAACGCTTATCGCCTTTTTGCTTTCGCTGTTTCCGGTAATCGCCTCCATGCTTACGGGCAACCGCCTCGCGGTGCGCGAAAAAACGGTGTCCGACAAAAACGAGAGTTTTTTGAGCATGGTGAAGGACATTCTTTCCGGATTTTCCGTGATCAAAAGCTTTAAGGCGGAGCGCGAGGTTCTGGCGCTTTTTGCGCAAAATAACGCCGCCGCAGAGGATGCAAAGTGCAAGCGCCGCATGACGGACATCGCCATTAGCGCCATCGGCGCCGTGGCAGGCATCATCGCGCAGTTCGGCGTGTTTCTGTTCGGCGCGTACCTTGCGCTGAGCGGGAGCGGCGTGACCGCCGGTGTCGTGATCATTTTCGTGCAGCTTATGAATTTTGTGATTACCCCCATCGCCAGCGTGCCGCAGATTCTCGCCAACCGAAAGGCAGCGAACGCGTTGATCGATAAGCTTGCCGCCGCCGTTCGCTCCAACGTTCGCCGCGAGGGAAAAGCGGTAGATAACACGCTCGATACGTCAATCGAGCTCAAAAACCTGTGTTTTGCTTACGAAAAGGGCACGCCTGTTCTCAACAACATCAGCATGCGCTTTGAAGCGGGAAAGAGTTACGCCATCGTAGGCGGCTCAGGAAGCGGGAAATCCACACTCCTCAACCTTTTGATGGGAAGCAGCGAGGATTACGACGGCGAAATCCTCTACGACGGCGACGAGCTTCGCGCCATTAGCTCCGATTCGCTCTACGACCTTGTTTCTATCGTGCAGCAAAACGTGTTCGTGTTCAACAGCTCCATCCTTGACAACATAACCATGTTTCGAAATTTTGAAAAGGAAAAGCTCGACCTGGCGGTCAGCATGTCGGGGCTTGCACCGCTTATCGGCGAGCGCGGGAGCGACTATGCGTGCGGGGAAAACGGAAGCGGCCTTTCAGGCGGAGAGCGCCAGCGCATTTCGATTGCGCGAAGCCTGCTTCGCGGCACACCGGTGATGCTCGTAGATGAGGCGACCGCCGCTCTCGACGCGGAAACCGCATTTTCCGTTACCAACTCCATTCTCGAGCTTTCAGGCCTTACCCGCATCATCGTAACACACAGGCTGGAGGAATCGCTGTTAAAGAAGTACGACCGCATTTTCGTGCTCAAAAACGGAGTGCTTGCCGAGGAAGGCACGTTTGAAGAGCTCATCGGAAACAAAAACTTCTTCTACTCGCTGTTCATGGTGTCGCAATAAGATGCACTCCGCTGTTTGAAAGGTTGGCGCATCTTCGCATTCCGGTGCGAAGATGCGCCTTTGTTCTTCGGCTAGAACAAATGTTCTTCCCGCTTTACATTGCGCGGCAATGCTTTTATACTGTTCACATATGCTTAAGATCATCTTGGGGGATACGATGAAACGTTTTTTGGCATGGATTTGCTGCGTTCTTTTGAGCGCGTCGCTTCTTATGGGCTGTACGACAACGCACCGGAACAAGCTTTCAACCGATGCCGCGCAGCGAAACGAACAGCTTCGCGAGGACCTTTCGTATTATATGAGCGTTTTCCCCAAGCGGCACAAAAACCCTTTTACCATCATAACCCGCGAGGAGTTTGAGGAGCGCATGAACAGCCTCATCGCGCGTGTGGATACGCTCGACAACGAGCATGTTTTTACCGAGCTCAAAAAGATCATTGCGGCTGTAGGCGACGCGCACTCAGGCCTCAAATACGACGATGCGCTTCGGTTTCCGTTGGAGTTTTACTTGTTTTCGGACGGGGTCTATATCATCAACGCCCCGAAAAACCTTGAAAGCTTGCTTTACGCGCGCGTCACCGCCATTGACGGTATGCCAATTAGCGAAGTGCTCGGTCGTTTGGGCGAGCTGGTTTCCCACGAAAACGAATCTTGGTTGAACTACAGTTTGGGGCAGTACCTCTCCATCCCTGTCTACCATTACGGAACCGACGTGATTGGAAGCGAATCAGAGGCACTTTTCACCACCGAAAAGGACGGTGTATCAACCGATACCGCCGTGCTCTCCGTAAACGCGCAAAAAATACCCGAACTATGCGTGCAGCGCACGAGCGACGTATTCACCGGCAAATACGACGAGCTGTACAGCTATCAGTACCTACCGGAAAGCAAGGCGCTGTATTTTGCCTACAACGAGTGTACGGACTGGGAAAAACACCGTTTTGAGGATTTTAACCGCGAAATGTTTGCGACAGCCGCAGCAAACGATGCAGAACGCATCATTTTGGATCTGCGCTGCAACTCCGGCGGCAATTCCGAGGTGCTCAACCCCTTCACCGACGAGCTCAAAAACTATTTAAAAGAGCACACCGGCGTGAAGGTTTTCATTCTCGTTTCGCGCAACACGTTTTCCTCAGGCATTTTTGCCATTTACCGCACCATGGAGGCAGCACCAAACGCCGTTTCCGTGGGTGAATGCTCCGGCGGTTCTCCCAACGCCTTTGGCGAGGTAAAAAGGGGCTATCTCCCCAACAGCGGCGTGCTTTTCACTTACAGCATCAAATACTTTGAATTCAGCAAAAACTTCACCTACAAAAACGCTGGCGACCATACCTTTCTGCCGGATGTGCTGCTTGCGCCTTCCATGGAGGATTATGTTACCGGCAACGATGTGGTGCTCAACTATGCGCTCGCCAACTGAAAAGCAAAAGATGAGGGTGAATGTATGAAGCCGGTTCGCATCCGCGTCATTGCAAGGCACTTTTATGAGGAGCTTGCACAAGCATACCTCACCGAAGGCAAGGAGGTCGGCCCCTGCCCGCTTCTTGAAGTTGGTCAGGAGTTCCTTTATGAGGGAAGCGCCGCAATGCCCGAGGGTTTTTGCCCGTGGGCATGGATCGACGTGTACCGCACGGTGAGCGCGCTCTCCTCTGGCGCAACGCACAAGCCATGGAACAATCGCGACGGGCAGTCGATCTTGTGCTGCACCGACGGCATCCGCCCCGTGGTGTTTGAGATCACCGCGCTCGACTGAAAAATTTGCCGAACAAAGGAGGCATTTCCTTGGGAATACGAAACGCTGCAAAAGCCCTGCTTCTGCATGAAGGAAAAATTTTGGTTAACAAAAACCGCAACACACTGGGCGCGATGTGCTACGGGCTTGAAAACGGCGCCATCTATTACGACCTGCCCGGCGGGGGCCAGAACCAGTATGAAACGCTGGAGGAAGCCGTAAAGCGCGAATGTTTGGAGGAGTCCGGCTACACGGTTCACGTGGAGCGCCTTGGTGCAATCTACGAGGAAATTTCTATCAACGCGGAGCTTCGCACGCATTATGAGATGTACGCACACAAGGTGTTTTTTCTGTTTGTATGCCATTTGGAGGACGTTCAGCGAAAAGCCGTTACGGAGCTCGACCTTGACATGCTGTGTTCCGAATGGGTCAACGTGGAGGAGGTAAAGAACCTCCCCATTTACCCGGAGGTTCTAAGAACTCAGCTCAACGAAATTTTACATGCAAAAACACCGCTGTTCCTAGGTTCGCGGCAGACAACGTAAGTACAGTAACAATTAAAGATTTTACAAAAGGCGGAAGCTCAAAGAGCTTCCGCCTTTATGAAACACGATTGTTTATTGTATGGCCTGTGCGTGCTCCTGCTTGAGTTCGGGAACGTGTATGTGTTTTCTCTGCGTATGCGTGGGCATGTGCGAGAGTGCGGTTTTCAGCACCGTAAAGGCCTCGGAAGCGTAAACGATGTGGAGCTTCGACTTCACCTCTTCGGGCACTTCCTCCATATCCTTTCGGTTTTCAAGCGGCACGATGACGGTATGCATACCGGCGCGCACCGCCGCAAGAAGCTTTTCGCGAAGCCCGCCGATGGGCAGCACCCTGCCTCGCAGCGTGATTTCCCCCGTCATACCGACCCCTGCTTTTACGGGAATGCCGGTGAGCGCACTCGTCATGGCAGTCATCATGGTAACGCCCGCCGACGGGCCATCCTTTGGCACGGCGCCTTCGGGCACATGCACATGGATGTCGTTTCGGGCAAGAAAATCCTGCTCAATGCCCAAGGTATCCGCATGGGCGCGGATGAAGGTGAGCGCGGCGCGCGCGCTTTCCTGCATGACCTCGCCGAGCTTGCCGGTGATTTGCACCTGGCCGGAGCCCTTCAATACTTGCGCCTCCACCTCAAGGGTGGTGCCGCCGACACTCGTCCAAGCAAGGCCGTTTGCCATGCCAACGGCATCCGCGCGCTCGGCAAAGTTTTGGGTGTACTTGGGCTGACCAAGGTATTCCGCAAGCTTTTGCTTGGACATGCGCACGCGGGGTTTCCCCTCGCCGATCTCGCACGCTGCCTTACGGCAAATGGATGCCGCAATGCGTTCAAGCTCGCGCACACCCGCTTCCGCGGTATAGCCCCGGATCATTTCCGAAATGACGTTTTCGGGTACTGTGAGCGCTCCCTTTTTCAAGCCATGCTTTTTCATCTGCTTGGGGATAAGGTGACGCTTGGCGATTTCAATCTTCTCGGTTTCGAGGTAGCTCGCAACGTCGATCACTTCCATACGGTCAAGCAGCGGACGAGGAATGTTTTCCTTGCTGTTGGCCGTGGTGATGAACATCACCTTGGAAAGGTCGTATGGCAGCTCCAGAAAATGGTCGCGGAACGCGAAATTCTGTGCGCTGTCGAGCACCTCAAGCATGGCGCTCGCGGGGTCGCCGTGATAGTCGCTTGTGAGCTTGTCGATTTCGTCGAACAAAATCACGGGGTTAACCGTGCCTGCCTGCCGCATAGCCGCAATAACCCTGCCCGGCATGGCGCCGATGTAGGTGCGCCTGTGGCCGCGAAGCTCCGCCTCGTCGCGGATGCCACCGAGGCTCATGCGCACGAATTTACGCCCAAGCGCCGCAGCGATGGACTCGCAGATGGAGGTTTTACCCACGCCCGGAGGGCCCGCAAAACAGATAATCTGTCCGTTGAGCTCACCCGTGAGGCGCGAAACGGCAATGTGCTCGACGATGCGCTCCTTAACCTTTTTCATGCCGAAGTGGTTTTCGTCCAAGATGCGGCGTGCGTTGTCGATGTTGAGATCATCCTCGGTGCGCTCCGTCCACGGTAAATCCAAAACACACTCGATGTAATTTCGTGTGGAGGGAGCTTCGTGCGAGCCGCCCGGCATTTCCGCAAGGCGGTCAATTTCCTTTTCAAGCTTTACGCGCACGGAAGGCGGAAATTCTTTTTTCTCCATGCGGGCGCGGTATTCATCGGACTCGCTCGTCTCGTTGTCGCTCAATTCCTTGCGAATGGCCTTCATCTGCTCACGCAAATAAAAGTCGCGCTGGTTTTTGTCGACCTGCTTCTTGACCTCCTGCGAAATGCGACGGTCGATTTTTTGGATTTCAATTTCGCCGCTCACAAATTTTAGCACGATTTTGAGGCGTTCCACGGGGTTCAATTCCTCAAGCACCCGCTGCCTGTCCTCGGTTTTTGTTAACACACTGTTGGCAATGGCGTCGGCATAGCCGCTCGGATCGGACTTCGCCTCGATGGTTTCGATGAGGTCCGCCGTGTACTTCATAGAAAACTGCGCGTAATCCCGAAACGTTTTTTTGAGCCTGCGGCGCAACGCTTCGGCGGTGTTCGCGTCGAACTCGGTATCCAAAAGCTCCTCAACGTGCGCAACAAAATAAGGCTCGCTCGAAACAAGCTCACTGAGCCGCGCGCGGGTAACGCCCTCTACAAGCACGCGAACGGAATCGCCCGGTAAACAAAGCACTTGCCGGATTTTACAAAGCGTGCCGATTTTGTATATGTCCTCAACACCCACATCGTTTTTGCGAGCGTCAAGCTGGGAGCTCAGAAAGATCATGCCGTCCTGCAGTTGAATGGCGGCCTGCAGCGCGCTGACGCTCTTTTCGCGTCCCGCGTCGAAATGCAGCAATTCGCCAGGCAGTATGACAAGGCCTCTGAGCGGAACAACCGGTACCGTGTGATACATAACATTCCTCATTTCCTTGTTCATATTGTGATTATACCTATACCATAGGAAATTGACAACAATATGTACCTGCCATGAAAGGTATTAAAAGGTTATAAAAAACGGTTTCGGGTGAAACAGAATATGACGAGAGATCTGCGTTGATGCGCATGAAAAATGCATGGAATGCCGCGCACTTTTGAAAAGCATGCGGCAAAAAAGAGCCTTTCTTTTAAAGAAGAGAACGAGAAAAACGGCGGGATGATATCGCCCCACCTCGCATATATCCGCTCGTATGGAACCCCTGTATCAATCCGTTTTTCTGACGACATGCGGCGTCAGAAAAGCACTTTGCACAGTTTGCCGTCCGTGAAGCAAACCGTGAAAAGCCGCCGTAGCCATCTCACGGGAATGACGAAAGACACTCTCGTGAAAGCGGAAGCGCAGCGCCTATGCGCTTACGATAAGCGGCAGCACGTTGTCCGTTTTTTCCGCTTCATGCGGAATAGAGAACGCAAATCGCATAACCTCCGTGATATCGCTTACCGGCAAAACCTCCGTCGCGTCGAACTTCATGGAATGCTCCTCGTAATTGTCCACGGGAACGAGTATGGTCGTTGCACCCGCCAATACCGCCGCCTCGAGCTTTTCATGCACGCCGCCCACAGGGCGCACTTCGCCTTGTACGGTAATTTCCCCCGTGAGCGCAAGCCCCTTTGCTGCGGGCTTTCCCGTAAGCGCGCTCATGAGCGCCACTGCAAGCGCAATGCCCGCGGAAGGGCCATCCA
>JAEZGQ010000088.1 GCA_023416895.1 Bacillota bacterium
TTCCGCTGTATCGGGCGAAGCCCGCTCCGCTTCAAGGGCAAAAATGAAATGCCTTTTGGCGGCAGTCGCTCGGGAGCCATGTTCCGCGCCATACCCTGCCGGCTTGCACCAACCGCCGGTTCTCTAATAGGGAGTTCAACGCGTACTCTTTCCGTCGTCGCGATATGATAGCTTGAGTTTAGCGATAGATTTTGCGTTTGTCAACAGAAATATGCCAAAACCGCTGCATTTTAGCTGGCGGTTTGCGTTGGCGTTTCCAAAACGCGCGTTCGTCGGGTATAATGAAAGCAAAACCATATGGTTTCCATGGAGGGCGCATGGAGCTTTTTGAGCATGAGGTCGTGGAGGACCTCGGCTTTCAAAATTTAAAAATCATCCGCGATACGCATGGGTTCACCTACGGTACCGACGCGGTGCTGCTTGCAAACTTTGTGCGCGCGAAAAGCAATGAAACGCTTCTCGACCTCGGCGCGGGAACAGGTATCCTCTCTATTTTAATCAACGCCAAAACCGGCGCGTGTTTTGAGGCCGTGGAGCTTGACGAAGGCATGTGCGATATGGCGAAGCGCAGCGTGGAACTGAATGGACAGCAAGCGGCAATCCGCATAAATCACGCCGACCTTCGAACCCTTGCTGCCAAACCCGGCTTTGAAAACTTCCATGCGGCCGTAAGCAACCCGCCCTACTTTACGGGCGGCACAAAAAGTGCCGATATAAAAAGGTGCATGAGCACCCATCAGGAGGAATGTACGGTTTACGATGTGGCCGCGTGCGCAAACAGGCTAGTAAAAAACGGTGGCCGCCTTTTTATGGTATACCCCGCCTCGCTGTTTGCGCAGGCCTGCCATGCATTAGGGGAAAACCGCTTTGCGGTGAAGCGCGCCAAGCTCGTGTTTACCAAACGCGGTGCCGCGCCGCACGTTGTGCTTTTGGAAGCGAAAAAAGGTGGACGCGCTAGCATGGTGTGGGAAGCGCCGCTTCTTCTCAACGATATGGGCGATGCGCAACCCATGACACCTTAGGTCCCTTCTTTTCTTCAAAGGAAAGGCACAAAAAATACTTTAACAACAGTGAAAACGGCGTGCGGGACGCGCACCCTTGATCGGAGGAACCATGCTCGAACCGAAGCTTTACCTTTGTGCCACCCCCATCGGCAACATGGAGGATATTACGCTGCGCGTCGTGCGCACCCTTGGCGAGGTGGATTGCGTGTATGCCGAGGATACCCGAAGAAGCGGCGCGCTTTTAAAGCATCTCGGACTTCAAAAGCCGCTGTTCTCCTGCCATACTCACAACGAGGCAAAGCGCGCGGAGGAGATCGTTGAAAGGGTAAAAGCGGGCGAACGCGTGGCCTATGTGAGCGACGCGGGCCTTCCGGGCATTTCCGATCCGGGCGAGCGGCTCGTTGCGGCTTGCATCCGCGAAAATGTGCCGTTTGAGGTTCTGCCCGGTGCTTCCGCACCGCTTCTTGCGCTTGTGATGAGCGGGCTTCCCGTGCAAAACGCCTGCTTTGCCGGTTTTTTGCCGCGCGAAACCAAGGCGCGCCGCGAATGCCTCGCAAGGCTTTCACGCCACCCGGGCACGCTTCTTTTTTACGAAAGCCCCCTTCGCATCAAGGCGACGCTCGACGAGCTCCATGAAACCTACGGGGAGCGCCCCGCAGCACTCATGCGCGAGCTCACAAAGTTCCACGAGGAGGCCGTGCGCGGCACACTTTCCTCCATTGCCGCACGCTATGCGGAGGAACCGCCAAAAGGCGAATGTGTGCTTGCCGTAGGCGGCGCGCAGGAAGCGGATGACTTGCAAGCCGCGCCAGAACGGCTGGAAGAATACCTTTTGCAGCTTTTGAACAGGGGCGTAAGCGCCAAGGACGCCGCCAAACAGGCAAGCGCTGTTTTGGACGTGCCGCGCAACGAAGCGTATGCACTTGCGCTGAAGCTCAAGGAGGGCGAACGTGGCGGACGCAACCTTTGAGGAAGGGAACTTCGTGAGAAAAATCCTCATCGTTGGCTCCGTGGGCGCAGGCAAAACCACACTTGCAAGGTGGCTTTGTAGAAAAACGGGTATACCGCATTATGAACTTGACTGCGTGGCACACGATGGAGAAGGCATAAACCGCCGCAAACGAACGCCTCAGGAGCAAATGGAGGTTTTGCGGCAAATCGACCTTACGGGCGCATGGATTTTCGAGGGAACCTTGCGGGAGTCGTACGCGGAAATTCTTATGTGGGCAGAATGCATCGTTTTCCTTGACCCGCCGCTTCCCTTGCGAAAAGCGCTTATTTTTCTGCGCTTCATAAAGCAGTGCCTTGGGCTTGAAACATGCCACTATAAGCTGGATGTCAAAATGCTGCGCCTGATGTACAAATGGACACGTGAATTCGAGGCTTCACGTCCGGCGTTTGAAGCAAGGCTTAAGGTGTATGGCGGGCGGGTTATGCATGCTAAACATTTAAATGAAAAATCAATCAATGAAATGTATTGCATGATAGAAAACGGCAAAAACGCAAGAAGCGATGCGGAAAGCGGAAACAGCGCTCTGTGAAAGTCCTAGAAAGCATAATAGAAACAAAACGGGCGGAATCGCCCGTTTTTGCATTTGCCACAGCAAAACTCCTCCGGCAGGAGGCGCCGGAGTTTTGGATAACGCCGTTTTAAGCAACGTGAAAATATGCTCAGCTTGCGAGCATATAGGCATTGAAGCC
>JAEZGQ010000120.1 GCA_023416895.1 Bacillota bacterium
GCCAGAAAAGCGGTTAAAAAACGTTTCAAACCTTTCATCCTTTCAACCGGTGGTATCGGCACGCGGGCAAAAAAAGAGCCCATCGGCCAAATTCAGGGATTTTGCGGTCAAATTTAGTTCAGTATAACAAAAAAAGGGGCGCTTTGTACAGCCTTCGGCTCAACATTGCCTATAAACTTCACAATTCTACGTTATCACAATACACCTGCTATGGTATAATATCCATAAGTGGCCATTCTACTTTGAGGTTATGTGGGGGCGGTTTTCAACCTTCGCAAACGCACATGCGTGGATTGTACCATATCCGCTATGCTTCATGGTATAATGTTCGTAACGGCTTGCTTCTTATGCGTGTATGAACGTATCGAGCAAGATGCACATGCGTGAATTTTTGAAAGCTTAAGGGACAAACGTGCTATCTTGGTGTACATATGGCTTCCTATGGTATAATAGCCGTAAGCATACTACATTGGTTAGTGCGCGCGGTTGTTGGTTTGATGTGCTTGCAGCTTTACACAAAGCCGCGTCACGTTTATGCTAGATACCCTGTGGTGTGCTGTAGCAATGCTTTTTGGCGGGAGGAAATGAAATGGGCAAACGCATTTTGCTTGTCGATGACGAGCCGCTTATTATCAAGGGTCTGAAGTTCGCCCTCGAACAGGATGGCTATGAGACCGATTCCGCTGCCGACGGCGAAGAAGCGATTGTGAAGCTAAATAAAAATGAGTACGATCTCGTGCTTTTGGATGTTATGCTTCCCAAGCTTTCGGGAATTGAGGTCTGCCAGTCGGTACGAGAAAAGAGCGATGTACCTATTATAATGCTCACCGCCAAGGGCGAGGATATGGATAAAATCCTGGGTCTTGAGTATGGCGCAGACGACTATATGACAAAACCCTTCAATATTCTCGAAGTCAAAGCGCGCATCAAAAGCATCCTGCGGCGCACCTCCGCTGCCAAAGACGCCCCTAAAATTGAAGTGACAGCCGGCGATTTGTACATCAACATCGGCAACCGCAGCGTGGTTGCGCATGGCGAAACCATCAACCTTACGGTGAAGGAGTTCGATCTACTACAGCTTTTTATGTACAACCCTGGGAAGGTGTTCAGCCGCGACGAACTTCTTGAGACCATTTGGGGTGTAGATTATATCGGTGATTTTCGTACGGTGGACGTGCATATCCGCAGGTTGCGCGAAAAGGTGGAGTCCGACCCGGCGAACCCGTCCCACATCATGACAAAATGGGGAGTTGGTTATTACTTTGCCGAATAAGTTTTTTGGCAAATACTTCGGTTCCATTCGTACACGAATGGTGCTGATCTATCTGTCGATCACCGTATTCGCCATGGTCGCAACAAGCATCGTGGTTTCCGCTATCATGGGCAATTTTCTGGTTTCTCAGCGCACCAAAACGCAAATCAAGGAAACCTCCCAGCTTGCCCTTGAAATTACACCCGAGCTTATGGATGGCAATGCGGAGCAGCTTTTCAGCTTTATAACGGCGCGGGCGCAAACGATGGGCGGCCGCGTTTTGGTATTGGATACAGACGCTGTGGTGCAGGTGGATTCTGCGTCGCAGCAAAATGGTTATTGGCTTCCGTACCGCGAGGTGCGTGATGTTCTGGTGGGCGGGGCGGAAACTGCTTATGGTTTTCACCGCATATCGCGTAACTCAACGGATTTTGGTATACTCGGATTAAACGATCAGCAGGTTTGGGCGGTGTATTATACGGCGCCCATTACCAACAACGGTGTTTACATCGGCGTTGTTCTTGTTTCTGCACTCATACAGGATGTGCAAAACAGCGTTTCGGATGTAATCGGAAAAATCTCAATGGTGTTCCTTGTCGTTGCAGTGTTTACTGGCATTATCAGCTTTGCGCTGTCCGGCTGGCTCACAAAACCCGTCATCGAGTTGACAAGCGCCATACGCCGCATGGGAACACAAGGCTATGGCGTGCGTGTGGAAGTGAAAGGCGGCGGCGAGATGGCGGAGCTGTCAAATGCCTTCAACCGCATGAGCGAGCGCATTGACGTGCACGACAAGGTGCGCGATGAATTTATCGCCAACGCTTCACATGAGCTCAAAACCCCGCTTTCTACCATGAAGTTGCTGTCAGAATCCATCCTTTATCAAGAAAATCCGGATCCGGCCATCATGAAAGAGTTTTTTCAGGATGTGAACCATGAGGTAGACAGGTTGTCCAACATCATCACGGACCTCTTACGGCTGGTGCAAGATGATGTGGAGCATCCGATTTTACGCAAGGAATCCATAAGGCTCGATACGCTCGTGCAGCATACCGCACAACGCCTTCGCCCGCTCGCCGCGAAAAAGGGGATTTTGCTCCATGTTCGCACCGAGCCCGTTACCGTACCTGTAGAACCCACCCGCATCGAACAGGTGGTGACAAATCTCGTGGAAAACGCAATCAAGTATACGGATTCGGGCAGCATCAGCGTATGCGTTTCGCAGGAGCACACAGATGCGCTGTTCAGCGTTAAGGATACGGGCATCGGCATTCCGCAGGAGGCGTTGCCGCACCTATTCGAACGCTTTTACCGTGTAGACAAAGCACGTTCGCGCGTCACGGGGGGCACGGGGCTTGGGCTTGCGATTGCCAACAAAATCGTTACGATGCATGGCGGGTACATCGAGGTAGAAAGCAACGTGGGAAAAGGTTCGGTCTTTACGGTACGCCTGCCGTTTGCGCCTGTGGGCAACGATGCTTCGCAGTCACGGGGGGAGAAGTAGCAATGAGGCAAAAGAATTTTTTAAAAATAAGGTTAATGCTTCTTCTTTTGTGCGTAAGCATGCTCGCGTGTGGCTGCGCGATTGGCGGTATTCGACAGGATTCCGTAGTTGAGGATCTGCCACAGATCGACCCGGAGGACGGCGTGACCAAAGAAATGGCAGTTACCCTTTATTACCGCCTCACCAACGAAGACTATCTGGTGGGCATTTCACGCAGCATATCTGTGCGCGCAAGCGAGCGGGTGGAAATGGCCATGATACGTACTTTGCTCGACGGTGTGCCGCTTCAGGCGCTTTCCCCCAATATTTCACCGATTTTCCCCGCAGGTACAAGCATTGTGGAAGTATCTGTTGCTGGGGATATCATGTATGTAACTCTCTCGCGGGAGTTTTTGAGCACTTCCGTATACGATGAAATTAGAGAGGCTGCCGAGCTTTCTTACCAAAATAATGCGATCAGCAAGGAAACGCTCAAAAGCATGTTGGACATTGCTTATGGCGAGTTTTTAACCACGCGCAGACTCGCTGTTTATTCCCTCGTGAACACCATTGTGCTGTTTAACTCCAGTGTTCGCGTACAGGTGCTTGTGGATGCGGATGGCTCTGGCGCGGGAACGCGCCTGAAACTTTCGGATTTGGGCTTGAGCGCGGACGATCAGGCGGATTCCGACTTGATCGAGCCGATGAAATTCGTGGAAAGCTGTATTGTAACACCGCAAATCGTTGCTCAATGCGCGCTTGGACATATTGTAAACGGCGAGTATGAGCTGGCATATCCGCTTTTTTCAGAGGATGACGGTAGCGCCATACAAAAACCACAGTATGCAAACTTTGAAACAGAGATGAAGTCGCTTGGTTCGCTCGATAGCTTTAAGCTTTACGGATCTTCCGTCGAAAACGATGAAAACTACGTCCGTATCAAGGCTGATCTTGTTTTCCGCAGTGCCGACGGAAGCGAGAAAGAGATAAAGGGGAAGGAGCTTTTGCTCAAACGCGAAGGCGATCTTTACCGGCTAGGATACGGCACGCTGCTTTCCTTATTGAAAGGTTAAAATGAACGCAAAACGTTTCAAAAGCAATTGTAAAAGGCTATTTGCGCTTGTGCTCGCGACGGCGCTTCTTTCGGGCTGCACAAAGAAAAGCGAGGTTCCTGGCCAGCTTATACTTTCCGAAGGGATACCGCCCGCGCTTTCACGGGACGAAAACCGCGAATCGAGTTTTGAGGCCAAGCTTTATTTTGTGTCTGAAGACGGTAGAAACCTTTCCGCTGAAACGCGCACGGTTAATTGTGACGGGAGCATGAGCCGTGCCGAAGCTGCAATACGTGCTATGCAGGACGGCCCAGTCAGCGATGCGCTTCAGGATTCCGTTCCGCATAGCGTGCAGTTTTCGCACCTCGACCTTTCAACGGACGCTTGTAATGTATATTTTACAGGTGAATTTGAAGAAACAGATGAAATACGAGAATGGCTTACCCTGCGTGCGGCGGTTTCCGCTACCGTCTATGCTGCAGAAAACATCGGTACGGTCAACGTGTATCTCAACGGTATGGTGCCCGGCTATCAGGGGAAGGCGCTTGGCGCACTTGCTCCTATCCAGGGTGCGCTTGATACCTATCTTTCTGATTTAAAACAGCGCTATGAAGTTTTGGCGCAGGAGCAAACCGAGGCGGGCGCGCGTGAATCAAATACTATAACGCTTTATTTTGCAAACATGGATGATACACTTTTGATTGCGCGCAACCGGAAAATTCCCTATGATCTTGCGTTGGGTAAAGCTGGCATTGTCAAGGCGCTTATAAGCGAACTTCTTCAAGGGGATATCGGTACAAAAGGTTTGGAACCGGTGCTTCCTGCCGATTTGGAGCTTGCCCAAGAGCCTTCTGTGGTCTATTTGAGCGATTTGCAAAAAGAAGCTGCATTTTCGGCTTCTTCGGAAACGGAGCCGCAGGGTTCCCCCTCTCCGGATCCGAATGTACAGGAACCTTTGGTGCAGGATAGGGACGAGCCGTGTATCATTGAACTTGTTTTAGTGCCGCCCACCATGGAATACAACGAACAGATGATGTGTGGCGCCATCACGCTGATGTTGACAGGGTATTTGCCCAAAGTTGTTGGCGTTAAAATTTCCATTGTGGAAACCTCACAAAGCGGAGTTGAAACATTGCGCAATCTTTCCGAAGGCGACTATTTTACACGCGAAGAATTTTCCGGTTTAATCGGCCGCAGCGTTTATCTTGCGTATCCCGATGCGGAAGGTGCTGTACTCGATAGGGTGGAGCGCGTAGTTGCATCGGCAAGCGTATATGACCCGGATGCACGACTTGCAGAGCTGTTTAAAGGCCCTGCGGATCCGGGTGTGATGTACGCACTTTTTAGTGAGCAGAATATAAAGGATGTCTATATTGTGGGCGATCTTGCTGTGGTCAATTGGAACGCCGGCTTTACGGAAAAATTGAAAAAGCTTGCTGAAACGGAACAGATGTATACTGCTGGCGGCAGTCAGGAGGTGCTGTTTGTTTTCGGCGTTATCAACACGCTCACCGAAATTCCGGGCGTTGAACGCGTTTGGATGCTCGAGGACGGGCAAAAGCTCGGCATGGTTGAAAACCTTTACTTGGGGAACGCACTTTTGCGCAATCCCGGAATTTTGATTAACGTTACGAATTGATGAAGATGAATGAATTAAATACATTAAAAAACAAAGTGATCGTCGGCATGTCCGGCGGGGTGGACTCTTCTGTTGCTGCGCTGCGCTTGAAACAGCAGGGCTTTGATGTTGTCGGCGTTTTTATGAAAAATTGGGAGGAGACCAACGACGAGGGTGTGTGTACTGCCGCTGAGGATTATGACGATGTGCGCCGCGTATGCGATAAGCTCTCCATCCCGTATTATACCGTCAACTTCACGCAGGAGTACCGCGAACGGGTGTTTTCGTACTTTCTTTCGGAATATGCCGCTGGGCGCACGCCAAATCCCGATGTACTCTGCAATTGCGAAATCAAATTCAGCGCGTTTTTGCGCTTTGCGCTTTCACTGGAAGCTTCTGCGCTCGCCACGGGGCATTACGCGCGCCTAAAAAAGGAGAACGGTATCGTTACCCTCCTGCGCGCCGTGGATGCAGGAAAGGATCAAACCTATTTTCTTGCGGGCCTTACCAAGGCGCAGCTAACGTCTGCGCTCTTCCCGGTTGGCGATCTCGAAAAAAAAGAGGTGCGCACGCTTGCTTTGGAGGCGGGGCTTTCGACGGCGCTTAAAAAGGACTCGACTGGTATCTGCTTCATCGGCGAGCGTGACTTTAAGCGGTTTTTGATGCAATATCTTCCTGCACAGCCGGGCGATATGGTAACGCTCGATGGTGAAGTTGTTGGCAGACACGATGGGCTGATGTACTATACGCTTGGTCAGCGCAGGGGTTTGGGCATCGGAGGTCGAAAAGAAGGCAGTGGCGAAAGCTTCTTTGTAATTGGCAAGGATATGGCGAAAAACCGCCTAATCGTACAGCAAGGGGAGAAGGAAGAGCTTTTTTCGCTTGGCCTGGTTGCAAACAAGGTCAATTTTGTCGCCGGAGAGCCTCCTTCAAAAAAGTTTTCATGTACGGCCAAGTTCCGTTATCGCCAGCCGGATCAGCGCGTTAACGTAGTCATGAATGGGGAAGGATGCACGGTCGATTTTTTAGAGCCGCAGCGCGCGGTGACTCCAGGGCAGTGGGTCGTCTTTTACGATGGACAGGTTTGCCTGGGTGGCGGGCCGATTGATGAAACGCGACCGTTGAAGCCGATTCGCTTTCCGAGTTAGTAGATTTGCCAGCTAAAAATGCCCCGTTTCTAAACTTATAAAGTGAGAAACGAGGCATTTTGTTTTTGGCTATGAACTATTTGCTAATTAAGGTCTCGAAAATTGGACGGTAAACGGATGCTTCCCCGCTTGTGCAAAACTCCACCTGAGCGTTGCCCCTATCGTTTAAAAGGCTTTTTTCATCAAGTACGCGTTCGAGTTGGCGCACGGTTGCAGCATTGCCATCGTAAAGTTTGCATGCACCTTTGAAGTGGGTAGAAGCATACCTTGATATTGCGCCGCTGATAAAAATGTAGTGTGTGCACCCCAAAACGATCCCATCGATTTCCATACCGTGGTAGGGGCTCAAAAAGCGATCGAACAAATCGTCAAAAGCGTCGTCTTCAAAAATATTATGCTCAATCCTGTCAACAAGGCCGGAGCAGGGAATGTTAATAACGCGCGAAGGGTCGGGCATACGGTTTTGAAGTTCGAGATAGCGCTTTAGCTTCGTGGTCGCAAGTGTCGCCATCATGAGCACCTTTCCGGTTCCTTCTGCGGCGCATGCCGGTTTGATCGCCGGTTCCACGCTTACCACCGGCACTTCAAGCTTTTCGCGGATCTGCCGGATGCAGGTTGCCGTAGCGGTATTGCAAGCAAGTAAAATCGCCTTTACGCCGCGCGAAACAAGGTAATCCGCACAGCGAAAGGTCAGCGCAGTGATTTGCTGCTCCGTTTTGTCACCATAAGGCGCGTTTTTGTTGTCACCATAATAAATGTAGTTTTCCCGTGGGAGAAGCTTCAGCGCTTCGCGAAGAACGCTTGCTCCGCCAAGACCGGAGTCGAATACGCCGATGGGCTGATGGTTCATTGATATGCCTCCAAACACGGTAAAAGTGGCGTGTTTCTTGCTTATTATAAATCAGCTGCGTGGATTCCGCAATTTTTTCAAAAAAGTTATAAAAAGACGTTGACAAGCCAAGTTGACTTTGGTAACATAAACAAGCTGTCACACGCGAGAGCAAAACGGTGAGACGGCAAGCACCTTGAAAACTGTATAGTGCAAACAAAAAGACGCAAACAAGAAACGCTTAAGCGAAGTGAAAACGGAG
>JAEZGQ010000200.1 GCA_023416895.1 Bacillota bacterium
GGGCAAAGCGTTGACGATCCGCTTTTTATGCTCACAGCGAAGCACGGGCGTGAGCTTACTGCGCCTTTCGTAGCGAAATTCCGTGGGGATTCTTCCGGGGCTTCCGCGCATGAGCCATTGCCCACCGTAACGGCAGGGGGGGATACTTCCCGTCCTGCTGGAAACGGACATGCCTTGGGTATAATCGCTCCCGTTATAACCGCTATCGGTCAAACCGGCTTTTCTACCGACCGGAGCCGCAGCATTGATTCTCCCATTCACACGACCGTATCCAAAGCGGAAACATGCCTTCTTGCGCCGTCGCTCGTTCAGTACCATGCCGAACAGGGCAGCCATGTGCGCGGGCAAAAAGTCGATGCGCCTCTCCTAACCATTGACGCGGCGAATAGTTATGCAATAGCTGTTCCCGCGTTTATGAAATACTACGGGCAGGGTATCGGCCATGGCGCAGGCGATCCGTTGCACACTATTACCGCAAAAGATCGTGAAGCGCTTACAATGGCCTACATCAGCAAGTATTATGCTGGCGGCTATGTTGGGGCGGGAAGCGCGGCTCACAACCCTTTGCCAACGGTGACGGCCATAGACCATAACGCGGTAACGGCAGCGTACCTTGTTACGTTTCGCAACAACATGGACGGCCAAAATGCGTCTGAACCTCTTTATACCGTTTCAGCCGCAGGCCTTCACCATGGGCTTGTGAAAACTCACCTTGTAAAAGTATCTGAAGGGGTACCGCTTTACCGCTGGCCGGAAGTACGCGCGCTCTTAAACGAGTATTGCGGATACAACATGGCCGATGATGAAGTGCTTTTACTGGAGATCGACTGCGTTCTTTGGTTCATCGCAGACATTGGCCTACGGATGCTTACCCCGCGAGAATTATACAACGCGAACGGCGCGCCACCTGATTACATTATCGATACCGATGCAGACGGTAAGCCCTACCCGAAATATGAGCAAGTTGCCCGTTGTGGCAACATGGTTCCCCCTCCGTTCGCAGAGGCACTTGTGCGCGCCAATCTCCCTGATATGGCCGCGAAGCACAAGTTCAGCACGATGGAAACGCTCCTTGACCACATGGCGATATAGGACACGTTATCCAGCGCATTGTTCGCACTACGGTAAACAAGTTGTACCGGAGAAAGGAGATAGCTGTGAGAGCGATTGATGAAATCAAGGCAGACTTAAATAAAGCGTTGGAGTATACGAATTTTACCAATAGTCAAGCGTGCAAAGAAATTCCAGCAGATGAATACTTTAGCCACTATTGCGGTGGTGTGGAGAGATTCTCTGACGAATTGCGCCTTGCGTTAACTGATGGTGTTCCCCTTGACCGCACCGAGGCCATATTTACCGCCGAGCGTGACGGCACGCTCCATATCGCACCCGACATAACCAGCATACCCGCATGGTTGCCATGCAAGGTAGGGGATACAATGTACAGCAGCACACTCGGAAAGGTTCGGAGCTTCATAGTTGCTGGATTTGAGTTCTATGGTAAAAAGCTATTTGTCGTTGAGCAAATCAAGATTGGGCGCGAAATGAGGGAATACGGAAAAGCGGCACACCGAACCCAAGCGGAAGCCGAAGCCACTCTTGCGCTGAAGGAGGTATAGGCGCATCATGATAACCTACAATTCAAAACTCAATCTACCCTCGTTGCAGGAGCTTCAGCAGCTTTTCGGTGCAGACCCATTCGCACCTACCATTGACAAAGACATATGGATGGAACTGCAAACAGTAAAGATGGTCGGCACGCACACCTTAAAGATTATCGTACCTGACAGCGCCCCACAGGGGCGCTTTTGTATTGGCTCAGAGTTGGCAAAAGGATACAGCTTTGTGAATGGTCAGCTCTTGGGTGAGCAACACATCACCATATGCCGCTCTTACGCGCGCTGTACCTTGCCGGGGCGATCATCGGTTTGCAAATGCGGAAGTTACCTCTATATGTTTCTAAAATCTCCGGAGTGCTGTTATGCGCAGCACTCCATATCTAATTTTGAAAGGAGTGCCATCAATGCCATCTGACCTTTACAGGCTTGCTTCTCAACATAAAGACAAGCAAGGACGCATGGATAATCCTCTCATAAGGCAAACTAAAACAGAGCGCAATAACGATATGGACAATTCAATGACGCGGGAGGCGGTCGGTAAAACGACCGCCTCCCGTATTTTGTCAACCCCGCAAGCGCCTGCTGGAGCTTCAGACCCTTCCGCCATAGCTTTAAGCCGCAAATTAATCGTAAAAAAAGGCCTCGTCCTGACCGCGAGAGCCACATCCTTTGCCGTAGGAAAAAGTGGCGCGGCTGTTTCCCGCGCCGGTGCCGCAGTACAGGGTGGTCTGAAATCCGGACGCGGCGACATGGCCGCAGAAGCTACCGTTGAAACCGCTGTGAAGAACGAAGCAAAGCGTTTAGGAGCGGCAGCAAGGCGTAAGGCGGGCAAATATGCAGCCAAAGGCTCTAAAGCCGCTGTACGAGCCGTTGGAAAGCTCATGGCGGCTCTTGGTCGCGCGCTTGTTAAGATTATTAGCGCAAGCGCCGCGCCGGTTGTTTGGATTATTGTCATTGTGGCCGTTATCGGTTTGGCGATAGGTTCTGCGTTTGGCGTTTTATTTGATGATGGCGATCCGACCACGCCCACCATGGGCGTGATGGTTGAGGCAAACGAGCAGCTTTTACAGGACGAAATCAACCGCATTTATGACAGTGTGCCGGAGGAACCCGACGTCGTGCTGATGGACTTCTATACTGTGTCCGGAGGCGTTGCTATGCCGGCCGCTGCGCGGCTCAACAATTGGCAAGACATCATGGCTATATGGGCGGTACGCACAACGATGGCCGACCAGCTTGATGTGGTTAAGCTTGACGAGCAAAAGCAATTTCTTTTTCAGACGGTTTTTCAGGAC
Source organism: Bacillota bacterium (assembly GCA_023416895.1). Taxonomy (GTDB): domain Bacteria; phylum Bacillota; class Clostridia; order Christensenellales; family CAG-138; genus UBA7707. The sequence continues at coordinate 2,915 of JAEZGQ010000200.1, forward strand.
ATGACCGCCGTCGACTATGATGTTTCCACTGAAACACATAAGCAAACGGTTACGGATGCTGAGGGTAACCAGCGCGAAATAGAAGTGACCACGACAACGCTCCTTTACATGATTATCTCTCGCACGCGGCAGGAAATGTACCGCGAATATGGGATGTCAGATGACGTTATTTCCATGACCGAGGAATTGAACGAAACGCAGGAATTTCAAGAATTTGCGGCCACCGCCGCCCAAGCCTTTAACCCCTCTCCCTATCCGCTTACCGGGGGCATTCGCCCTGGTCAGGTCGTTAAATTTACTGCGCGCAAACTCCCCCCCTCGGCGTTGGCCAACCAGGTTGTGAGCATTGCATCAAAGTACCTCGGTACGTCCTACGACGAGCTGGATTGCTCTAAGCTCACACAAACCGTTTTTGCGGAGTTGGGGGTAAACTTGCCCCGCATAGCAGCGGAGCAGGCTCGGTACATCATCAGCAATGGCAAGGCTGTTCTGCGCTCTGATCTGCAAGTGGGCGATCTCATTTTCTACGCG
>JAEZGQ010000221.1 GCA_023416895.1 Bacillota bacterium
CCTTACTTGATTTGCTCCCCGAAGATTGGCAAACATGCCAGATTATTCAATCAAAAAGCGACCCATCTACATAACTTCTACAAATTTGAATGAGATACTAAAGGGCAGAAAAGCAACAGGAGGTATCTGATGATGGGAATAAAAACCCGTCGGCTGCGCATCGGCGACATGACCTGCGTAAGCTGCCAAAATAGAGTTGAAAAAGCTTTGAATTCCGCCATCGGCGTAAAAAGCGCAAAGGTCAGCTACAGCACAGGCGCCGCTGAAATCACATACGACGCGAACCTTCTTTCCCTTCGCGATATTATTGCGGTCATCGAGAAGTCTGGATATCGGGTGCTTACAGGCGGCAAAGCGGAATTTCGCGCGAGCCGCACCGTTGGCCTTTTGCTGATCATCGCCGCATTGTATTGGTTTTTGCAGTACTTTGGTATTCTCAACCTGCTTGTGCCTACCCAATTGGCTGAGGCCGGCATGGGATACGGCATGCTTTTTGTAATCGGCCTTATCACCTCGGTGCATTGCGTAGCGATGTGCGGCGGCATTAACCTCTCCCAATGCATCCCGCAGAATGAGGCGAGCGAGAACGGCAAGCTCTCCGCGCTGCGGCCGAGTTTCCTTTATAACCTTGGCCGCGTAATTTCCTACACGGTCGTGGGCTTCGTCGTAGGGGCAATCGGTTCCGCATTCACCTTCTCCAATACCCTTCAGGGCATCCTGAAGCTGATTGCGGGCGTATTCATGATCATTATGGGCATCAACATGCTGGGTATTTTCCCGTGGCTGAAAAAGCTCAATCCCAGAATGCCTAAGTTTCTTTCCCGTAAAATAACAGCGGAAAAAAGCATGAACAAAAGCCCTTTGATCGTTGGATTGCTCAACGGCCTGATGCCCTGCGGCCCTTTACAGGCCATGCAAATTTACGCACTCTCCACCGGCAACCCGTTTGCGGGGGCATTGTCCATGCTGGTGTTCAGCTTGGGAACCGTGCCGCTGATGTTCGGCCTTGGCGCACTCAGCACGATTTTGAGCAAAAAGTTTACACGCCGGATGATGACCGTGGGCGCGGTACTGGTAGCGGTGCTCGGGCTCGCCATGTTTTCACAGGGCTGGAGCCTTTCGGGGTTCAACCTGTCCCAAGCGGTTTCTCAAAACGCGAACGGCGCGCAATCCGAAACGGACACGGATGGCACCCAACAGGTGGAAACGAACGACGGGACGCAGGTGGTAAACTCCACCCTTTCATCCGGCGGGTATCCCTCCATTACCGTACAGGCCGGAACACCCGTAAAGTGGGTGATAGACGCTCCGGAAGGCAGCATCAACGGCTGCAACAACCGCATGATCATCCGGGCGTATGACATTGAATACCGGTTCAAGACCGGTGAAAACGTGATCACATTTACACCCACGAAGACGGGAAAATTCCAATATACCTGCTGGATGGGAATGATTCGCGGCACGATCACCGTCGTGGAGGCCGGCACGAATTCTTCTTCCGCCAACACCGCCACCCCCTCTACTGCTCCGACCACCCCAACGCCAGCGGTGTGCGCAATTCCTACGGATAACGTGGCAATCGCTACGCGGGGAAAAGACCAAGAAGGCAACGACATGCAAACGGTGGAGATTACGCTGACGGAAGGGGGTTTCAGCCCCGCCATCTTGGTTGTCGAACATGGGTCTTATGTGGAATGGAAGATACGCAATCAGGTATCCGACACGGCAGAGTTATTGGTTCCTTTGTATTCCGCTTTGCTTCCGCTCGATCAGGAGGAAAATTCTTTCGCCTTCTTTCCCGACGTGAGCTTTGACTTCACCACCGGCGACAATGCATTTTACGGCTACGTCAAGGTGGTAGATGACCTTGATGCCGTAAACATCGATGCGATCAAGGCGGAAGTTGCCGCCTATACGCCCTCTGCTTCTTCGCAAGACGACTTCACGAGCGGAGGCGGTAGTTGCTGCGGCTGAGCCTTTGCAATTCAGCATGGTATCACGCACACTTCCCCACGCCATACGCTTATTACAAACATGAAAACGCATTCGGAGGAAAAAGAAATGTATTCATTCAAAGCAAACAACAAAAAACTGTTCCGCAGCACGGCTACAGGCATTTTCTACATATTGACAATAGCGCTATTATTAAGCGCATGTGCGAAGGAGCCTGCCCCTTCCCCCTCTCCCGAAGGTAGCGGCACTTCCGCAACCGAGGCGACTGCGCCCCAGACATCGGCTGATACCGCCGCTGAGAGCGAGGATTTGATAATCCCCCTTGCCGAAATCACGCAAGACGCCTCCTTCTTCCCCGTAGTAGTTGACGGAACCAAGATGGAAGTGATCGCTGTCAAGGCGCCGGACGGCACCATCCGCACGGCCTTCAATACATGCCAAATCTGCTACGACTCCGGCCGGGGCTACTATAAGCAGGAAGGCGACATGCTCGTTTGCCAAAACTGCGGGAACCGTTTCCCTATGAGCAATGTTGAAGTGGAGGCGGGCGGTTGCAATCCGTGGCCCATTTTTGCGGAAAATAAAACCGTGACAGATGAATCCATCACGATTTCGTTTGATTTTCTCAAGGCTTCCATTGAGATTTTCGCAAATTGGAAATAGCGGCAAGCGCCTTTATTCTTTGATTTTCATGGAGCAGCTTACCTCCAGTTCGTTTGCCTTGAGGTAATCTGCTCCCCATTCATACATCAGCGAAAGAATGGGGCGGATGCTCCGGCCCAAGTCGGTCAAAGAGTATTCAACCTTGGGCGGCACAACGGGGTACACCGTGCGAACCACCAAATTGTCCTGCTCAAGCTCGCGCAGCTGCTGGGTAAGCATTTTGGGCGTGGCTTGCGGGATGAGCTTTCTCAGCTCGCCGAACCGCTGCGTGGTATCAACAAGATGCCACAAAATCAACGACTTGTATTTTCCGCCGATCAAATCCAGCGTGGTGCCAACAGGGCAGTGATATTCGGAACAGCATTGCATAGCTGCACGCTCCTTCGGTATCTTTTTGGGTACTATATTACAATATAGTGCGTACTTGCAAATTTATATTTTTATATCAAAATAATACTATAAGGTTTTTACAAGGTCAAGCTGGAAACCGGCGGGATACCGCCGGAATTTCCGAGAGAGGAGTTTTTACATCAATGGAAAGTCACGTATTGAGCATCCGCGGTATGACCTGCGCGGCTTGTGCGCAGAGGATCGAGAAAACCGTGCGTAAGCTTTCCGGCGTTCAACAGGCAAATGTGAATTTGGCCAGCGAAAAGCTGTTTGTGGAGTATAACGCTGCCGAACTGCAGTTATCCGCCATCAAAGAGGCTGTTGTTAAGATCGGCTACGAGGTGGCGGAAAAAACAGACAGCCAAAATGTAACCATCCCCATCGGCGGCATGACCTGCGCCGCCTGCGCTCAGCGGGTGGAAAAAGCCATCAAAAAGCTTGAGGGCGTGGAAAGCGCGTCCGTAAACTTCGCCACCGAAAAAGCTACCGTTGCCTACCATCCTGAGAAGATACGGCTCTCCGCCATTCGAGAAGCGGTTACAAAAGCCGGGTACACGGTGTTAGAGATCAAAAAAGCGGATGCCGCCGATGAGGATCGCGCGCGCAAGCAACAGGAAATCCGCACCCTCTGGACAAAGTTCATCGTGTCGGCCGCTTTCTCGCTGCCGCTTCTTTATATCGCGATGGCGCCGATGATTCAATTCATACGCCTTCCCTTCCCTGCCGGGCTTGACCCGATGCAGTATTCCCTGATATATGCGTTGGTGCAGTTTTTGCTGGTTTTGCCGGTCATCGGCGTAGGGTATCGCTTCTACACCGTCGGCTTCAAGGCGCTTTGGCAGCGAAGCCCGAACATGGATTCGCTGATTGCCATCGGCACCACCGCCGCCTTCATCTACAGCGTATACAACGTATTCCAAATCGCCAACGGCAACTTTAAGGCAGTGGAATCCCTCTACTTTGAAACGGCAGGTGTGATTATCACCCTCATCCTTTTAGGAAAATCGCTTGAGGCGGTATCAAAAGGGCGCACGAGCGAGGCCATTAAAAAGCTGATGGGCCTTGCGCCAAAAACCGCCTTTGTGCTTGAGAATGGCATAGAGAAGGAAATCCCCATCGATGAAGTGGAAATCGGCGACATTCTCGTGGTAAAGCCCGGCGCAAAAATCCCGGTAGACGGAACGGTAACCGAGGGTCACACGGCAATCGACGAATCCATGCTGACCGGCGAAAGCATGCCGGTGGACAAAAAGGCGGGCGATCCCGTTTACGCCGCCTCCCTCAACACCACAGGCGCCATACAATTTCGCGCCGAAAAAATCGGCAGCGATACCGCACTTGCACAGATCATCAAGCTTGTGGAGGACGCGCAAGGTTCCAAGGCACCCATCGCACAGATGGCGGACATCGTATCCGGCTACTTTGTGCCCGTGGTTTGCCTCATTGCGCTGGCAGCGGGGATCACATGGTACTTTGGTACGGGCGGAGATCTGAAGTTTGCCCTGACCATCTTCATCTCGGTGCTCGTAATTGCCTGCCCTTGCGCGCTGGGCCTCGCTACACCCACCGCCATCATGGTGGGAACCGGCAAGGGCGCGGAAAACGGCATCCTCATCAAGGGCGGAGAGGCCCTTGAAACCGCTCATAAAATCAACACCATCGTGTTCGACAAAACCGGTACCATCACCGAGGGCAAGCCGACCGTTACGGACGTACTGACAGCGGAGGGCATTGCGGTCGAAAAGCTGCTGCAAATTACGGCCTCGGCCGAAAAAAGCTCCGAGCACCCGCTGGGACAGGCGATTGTGGCAGGCGCACAGGAAAAAGGGCTAGAGCTTCTGAAGGTGGAGGAGTTTGAGGCCATCACCGGACGGGGAATTCTTGCCAAAATAGGCGGGCAAACGGTTCTTGCCGGCAACCGCAAGCTGATGGATGAGAGCGGCATTTCCTTGACGTCGCTGGAAGAGGCATCCGACCGCCTTGCGGGAGAAGGCAAAACGCCCATGTACGTAGCTGTTGACGGAAAACCTGTGGGCATCGTCGCGGTAGCAGACGTGGTGAAGCAAAGCAGCCGCTCGGCCATTGAAAGCCTGCACAAAATGGGCATTCAAGTGGCCATGATCACCGGCGACAACAAAAAAACAGCAGCCGCCATCGCCAAACAAGTCGGCATCGACCGCGTTCTTGCCGAAGTGCTGCCCCAGGATAAGTCCAACGAGGTAAAAAAGCTCCAAGGAGAAGGCCGCAAAGTCGCTATGGTAGGCGACGGTATCAACGACGCGCCCGCTTTGGCACAGGCCGACATCGGCATCGCCATCGGCTCCGGCACGGACGTTGCGATGGAGAGCGCGGACATCGTTTTGATGCGCTCGGATTTGATGGACGTTCCCACGGCCATCGACCTAAGCAAAAAAACCATCCGCAACATCAAGCAGAATTTGTTCTGGGCCTTCGGCTACAACGTGATCGGCATTCCGATTGCGGCGGGCATCCTCCATCTCTTCGGCGGGCCTCTGCTTAACCCGATCTTTGCGGCGGCCGCCATGTCGTTAAGCTCCGTTTCGGTACTCACAAACGCGCTGCGGCTCAAAAGGTTTAAGGCAGCAACACAGAACGGAAAGGACATTTCACGATGAAAAAGAACATCAAAGCCATCGTTGCCATAGGCATCGCGGCTGTTGCAGTGGCCGTACTCCTGATCGTCATCCTCAACAGCGTTGGCGGTAACCTCGACGTGGTTGGCAGGGATTCCGTTACATCCTTCAAT
>JAEZGQ010000134.1 GCA_023416895.1 Bacillota bacterium
TCCACGGCGTTGATGATGTTTTCGTAGCCCGTGCAGCGGCACAGGTGGCCGGAGAGGAGTTTTTTCAGATCGTCGCGCGAATACTCCTTGCCGGTTTCAAGAATTTCCACGGCGGTCATGATGAAGCCCGGGGTGCAGAAGCCGCACTGTACGGCAGCCTCGTCCACAAAGGCCTGCTGAATGTCGGAAAGCTTGCCTTCGGTGGAAGTGAGCCCTTCCACGGTGCGAATGCTTTTACCGTCAGCCCATACGGCGAGGTAAATGCAGGAGTTGAAGGCTTCGCCGTCTATCAGCACGTTGCACGCGCCGCATTCGCCTACCTCGCAGCCCTTTTTTACGGAGGTCATGCGGTAGTCGTTTCGCAAAAGGTCGGTGAGCGAAGCGCGCACATCAACCACGGTTTCCACGGCCTTGCCGTTGAGGGTAAAGTGAATGTGTTTGGTCTGCATCACAGAACACCTCCCGAGAGCAGAATGGATTCGCGCATGGCGCGTTTGGTAAGCTCCTCCACAAGGTGCAGGCGGAACTCTTTGCTCGCGCGCCAGCTGGTGCGGGGATTTACATCGGTAAGCGACGCTTTGCCAACCGCTTCAATGGTCGCTTCGCTCACGGGCTGGCCTTTACCGGCAGCTTCCGCGCTCGGCGCGCGCATGGGTACGGGGCCAGCTACGCCGTAGGCGACGCGCACGTCTTCCACGGTTTTCTTGTCGGAGGAGAGCTTTACATTGACCGAGCAGCCAAGGGTAGCGATGTCGAGCGCGTTTCGCATGGCGTACTTGATGTAATGCCCTTTGTAGCCTTCATAGCTTTCCTTCTTGATGAGGATGGCCGTTAAAAGCTCGGCGGGTTTTAGGGCAACCTTGCCCGCGCTTACGTAGAACTCGCGAATGGGAAGAAGACGAACGCCTTCGGGGCCGGTCAGCTCCATAACCGCGTCGTAGGCATGCAGCGTGGAGGCGGAGTCGGCGCTCGTTACGCCGTTGCTGGTGTTGCCGCCGATGGTGCCGATGTTCCTGATCTGCGGGCCGCCAACCAAATCCACAGCCTCGCCGAGCACCTTGATATGCTCCTCGATTATGGGGCTTTTGGTGATGTGCGAAAAGCTTGTAAGCGGGAGGATGCGGATGGTACCGTCGTCCTCAAGCTTCACGCCGCGAAGCTCATCGATCCCGTAAATGCTCACGAGTTCGCAGCCCGCAATGTGGCCTTCGCGAAGTTTGATGAGCACGTCGCTGCCGCCGGCGATGATTTTCGCCTCGGGGTGCGCCTGAAGAAGCTCGATGGCGTGTTGTACGGAAGTTGCTTCGTACAGGGCCTTAATGTCGTACATATGCTGTTCCTCCCTTAAATGAGGCCTTCTTCCCTGAAACGCGCAAACAGGATGTGCGGGTTCAGGGGGGCTTTGTCAATCGCCACGCCGGTGCAGTTCAATACCGCGTTACGGATGGCGGGCGCCGCCGTGATGGCGGGCGGTTCGCCAAGCGCTTTCGTGCCGTACGCGCTCGTGGGCTCGTAGTTTTCCACAAACTGCGCCTCGAGGTGCGGGTGGTCGAGCGTGGTGAGAAGCTTATAGTCCAACAAGTTGTTGTTGAGCGGCTTGCCGGTTTTCTGGTCGAACAGAAGCTGTTCGGAAAGCCCGTAGCCAAGCGACATGCTCATGCCGCCGTGTACCTGCGCCGCAGCGAGCGCGGGGTTGATGAGCTGCCCGCAGTCGTGTACGTTCACAGCATCCAAAACGGTGATCTTGCAAAGCGGAATGTCCACTTCAATTTCCACAAACGAGCAGCCGAAGGAGTAGGCGTTGGACTTGCACTGCGAGGTGCATTCCGCCGTGATATGCTCGGAGCGGTTGGTGCTGTAAAGCGCCTCGGTTGCAAGCTCGCCAAGCGTCATAAGCACCTTGTTGCTGGGCTTATGGATCACCTTGCCGTCCACGATGTCGATGTCGTAGGCGCGCATGCGGGTGAGGTATTCCGCGTAGTCGAGCAGGCGCTCTTTGAGCTTCAACGCGGTTTCGCGTACGGCCATACCACCCACATAGGTTTGGCGGGAGCCGTAAGCGCCCGTACCGAAGGGCGTAATGTCCGTATCCTGAACGGATTGGATGTGTACGCTCTCAAACGGAATTCCAAGCGTGTCAGCGGTCATCTGCGAAAACACGGTGTCGGCCCCTTGACCGATTTCGGTTTCGGCAAGCTGTACCTGTACGGAGCCGTCCTGGTTCAAAACCATGCGGCAGGAGGAGGATTCCAAGGAGATCGGCCAAACGGCAGTGTTGTACCAAAAAATCGCCATACCCACCGCGCGGCGGATGGGGCCGGTCTGGTTTTTGTACTGCTCCATCTTTTCGTCGTAACGGATGTATTCCTTGCCCTTGTCGATGCACTGGTTGAGCGAGTCGAACCAGTTCGTGTTTTTGGAGAAGGCATCGTAGTAGCCTACCTCCATCATGTTTTTGCGGCGAAGGTCGATGGACTTCATGCCGAGCACCTTCGCGATATCTTCCACATGGCTTTCAAGCGCAAAGGTTACCTGCGGTATGCCGTAGGCGCGCATGGCGCCCGCGGAGGGGGTGTTGGTATAAACGGTGTAGGCCTTTGCGTGGCAGGCCTTTTCGTATTTGTAAATTTGCTTGAAGGCGGAAATGCCCTTGGCTACGATGCCGTGGCCGTGGGAAGCATACGCGCCCTGCTGGGAGTAAGCTTCGCACTTGCGCGCCACAAAGGTACCGTCGGGGCGCACATAGCTCACGATGTGGTAGCGGATGGCGTGGCGTACGCGGTTGCAGGTAAAGGTTTCCTCGCGCGTCATGTCAAGCTTTACAACCCTGCCGCCCACCTGCGTGGAAAGGTAGGCGCAAAGCGGCTCATAGAGCGCGTCCTGCTTGTTGCCGAAACCGCCGCCGATGTAGGGCTTTATAATGCGCACAGAGCCCCACGGGCGGTCGAGCGCCTGTCCTACCACGCGCCGCACGATGTGCGGAATTTGCGTGGAGGAAACCACCACGATCTTGCCCGCTTCCTCGTAGGCGTAGCAGATGTGGTTTTCAATGTGGCAATGCTGCACCATGGGGGTGTCGTACCATTTGTCCACACAGATGAGGCCGGGTTCCTTAACGGCCTCTTCAAAATCGCCCTCCTCGTAGCCGGAGCTCGCGAGGATGTTGTTTTTAAACCTGTCGTGAAGCTGCGGCGCGCCGTCCTGCATAGCCTCGATCTGGTCGAGCACGAAGGGATATTCCTCGTATTCAACCTTGATGGCGCGGATTGCCTGGTTTGCCGCCACTTCTGTTTCGGCGATGACCGCCGCCACATCGTCGCCGTAATAGCGGACATGCCGGTTTAACAGCAAACGGTCCGCCACATCCTGATGATGCGGGTCGGTAGACCACGGGTGGCCCGCGGTCGGAAACTCAATGTTTGGTACGTCAAAGCAGGTGACGATTTTCACGACGCCCTCAATTTTGAGTGCCTCGGAAATGTCAATGCTTTTCACCATGCCGTGCGCGATGGTGGAACGAAATACCTTTGCGATCAATGCGCTTTTGTCGGCAAGATCGTCGGTATATTTCGCTCGGCCAGTTACCTTATCAACCGCGTCTACACGGGTGACGCTTTTTCCTACTGCGCCCATAACGGCTACCTCCGGATACTACAGTTTTGCTTTTTGAGCCGAACAGGCTTTCAAGCACACCGTTTGCGCGGCTTTCGCCGCACCATGCGGATATTCTGCCCGTTTTTGCCAGTTTGCTCTATGAAAATGGAAATTGTGTTTCAAAGTTTGGTCAAATCAAACAACAACATCGCTTTTTGAGAAATGAAAACAGTTTGCCTTGTTGCGCGGCGGCGCTATTGAACAAAGCGCATGTTCACAACGTCGAAAAGTCCCTTATCGGTCAAGCGCACGTCCGGAATCACCGGGAGCGCAAGGAAGGAAAGGGCAATGAGTGGGTCGCTCTCCGCCTTTGCGCCAAGGCTGCACGCTGCGTCAAGAAGCGCGCGCTGGCGCTCAATCACGCCGTCAATGGGCGCGTCGGTCATAAGGCCCGCAACGGGAAGCGGCAGGCGCGCAATAACAACGCCATGGCTTACCACGCTGTAACCGCCGCCGCATTCCCGCAAAGAATCCGCGGCGAGAATCATATCGGCATCGTTGTCGCCGGCAACCACAAGGTTGTGCGAGTCGTGCGCAACGGTGGAGGCGATTGCGCCGCCAACGATGTTCAAACCTTCCACAATGCCAAGGCCGATGCGGCCCGTGGCGTGGTGCCGTTCGATTACGGCGAGCTTGGTGAGCTTTGCATCGGGCTTAAATGCCCCGTTTTCAAGCTGCACCTTGCGATAAACAAGCTTTGTTACAAGCTGTTCTTCCACCATGCTGATAACGGGCATAACGTCTTTGTCGGATTTAAGCACAAGCGAGTTGCGCGTAAGCGGTGCCATATGAACGCTGTGGAACACTTCCTGCGGAATGAGCGGGTAGGGGAATTCCCTATCCTCATACGGCTCGCCGCCGGTAAACACCTGAACGACCTCAAAATCCTTCAAATCTTTAAAGAGAACCATATCCGCCCGGTAGCCAACCGCTACAGCGCCCGCGCGCTTTAACCCGTAAATGCGCGCCGCGTTGTAGGACGCCATTTTTACGGCCTCCACAGGGTCGATGCCGCAGGAAACCGCAAGCCGCGCGATGTGGTTGATGTGCCCTTCGGCGCGGATGTTTTCAATGTGCTTGTCGTCGGTGCAGAAGGTCATGTTTTCGGTGGGGAGCTTGTTTTTTGCAATTTTTCTCAGAATATCGTCCATGCCCTTGGCGGCGGAGCCAACGCGAATCATGATCCCCATGCCCGTGCGCAGCTTTTCGAGCAACTCATCGTAGTTGGAGCATTCGTGATCGGTCGCGGGGCCGGCAATGCGGTAGGCGTTGAGCGCGCGTCCCGAAACGAGCGGCGCGTGGCCGTCGATGGGGCGCCCGTCAAACAGGCGGATCTTGTCGAGCATATCCTTATCGGCGTTGATGACGCTCACATAGTCCATCACCTCGCCAAGGCCCAAGATGCGGCTCTTTTTTGTGAACGGCAGCATATCTTCTGCCAAAAGCTCCGCGCCCGAGGTTTCAAAATTCGTGGCGGGAACGCAGGAGGGCATCATAAAATAAACGCGAAGGGGAAGCCCCTCACTAAACTTGTACATGGCGCGGATGCCCGCCGTACCGCTCACGTTGGCGATCTCATGCGGGTCGGCAATGATGCCGGTGGTGCCGTGGGGCATAATGACGCGGGCGAAAGACGGAGGGATGACCATGGAGGATTCGATGTGGACGTGCGAATCGATAAAGCCCGGGCAAAGGTATGCGCCCTTGGCGTCGTACTCGCGTTCGGCACTGTAACTGCCTACGCCGATGATGGTATCCTCATAAATGGCAACGTCGCCTTCGATGATCTCGTTCGTAAACACGTTCACCACGCGCGCGTTTTTGATCACGTAGGTTGCGCGCCCTTCAAATGCCGCTTGAACCAGTTCGTGCTGCTTCAAATGCTCCCCCTCCTTATCCGTATTTTGACCGGAAAAACATTAAAAAATTTGTACGAATCAAAATAACTTTTTGCTTTGGAACAAGTATAACACATTTTTATAGCCAAAGAAATATGGAAAATGTACATTCGTGTGAAATTTCAACCAAAAACGTGATACTATCTCGCGAACAATGCAAATTAACAGAAATGGCTGTTTTCCGAGTGGAATAATAGGAATTCTCACAAGGAATATGCGCGATTCTTTCAAGAAAACGAGCTTTTAGTTTGCTTGCATTTTTCACGTCGGGCGCTTGCAAAAACGCGGTGCGGGTGTTAAGATAATGCCGTAAGCAAGGTTCTCATATAATTCCGCGAAACGGAGCGGGAGTTTCTACGGAACCGCCTTCGGTTCTGCTATGGGTGTCTGGCGCAGGGGTAATGTACACTTTGCGCAAGGCGCTTTTTGTTTGCCAAAAAAGGTGTATCAAACGTTTCCAATCCGCAAATACTTCCCGCGCCGCAGGCCGATAAGGCTTTTTACAGGGCGGCAAAGAAAATGGAGGTTCAGCCGTGAAAACGCTTCTTCAAAACGGAACCGTCGTCAATGCCGATTCGATGTTCGAGGCCGATGTGCTTGTGGAAAACGGGCGCATCGTAAGCGTAAAAAAGGGAATTGTGCCCGACGGCACAAAGGTGATCGACGCCAAAGGCATGTATGTAATGCCCGGTTTCATCGATACGCACACGCATTTCGACCTAGATACCGGCAGCGCCGTTACAGCGGACAATTTCGATACCGGCTCGAAGGCCGCTATTTTGGGCGGCACCACGGCGGTTCTCGATTTTGCCACGCAGGAGAGAAACGGCACTCTCAAAGAGGCGCTTGCCGCGTGGCACAAAAAGGCAGAAGGCAGCTCGTGCAACTACGGCTTCCACATGGCCATTGCCCGCTGGGACGCGCAAACCGCCGCCGAGATGGACGATATGAGCGCCGCGGGCGTTACCTCGTATAAAATGTACATGGTCTATAACGGCCTGAAGGTGGATGACGGGCAGATCTACGCCGCGCTCAAGGAAGCAAAAAAGCACGGCGCGCTCATCGGCATCCACTGCGAAAACTGGGAAGTGCTTTTGCGCATGTGCGACGAAGTGAAGCAAAGCGGCATCACCGGCCCCGAAGGGCACCCGCTTTCGCGCCCCTCTGCCATCGAGGCGGAGGCGGTAGCGCGCTACATGCGCGTTGCGGAACTTGCTGATGCACCCGCGTACGTGGTGCATCTTTCTACAGCCCAAGGGTTGCTTGAGGCGCGCCGCGCGCGGGAGCGCGCACAGACGGTGTACCTTGAAACCTGTCCGCAGTACCTTCTTTTGACGGACGAACGGTATTCGGATGCCGACGCGGCAAAGTTTGTCATGAGCCCGCCTCTTCGCAAAAAAGACGACTGCGAAGCGCTTTGGCAGGGGCTTACCGCGGGCGACATTCAAACCATCGGCACGGACCACTGCTCTTTTACAATGGCGCAAAAGGCCGCAGGAAAAGACGATTTTACAAAAATCCCGAACGGCTCGGCGGGCGTACAGCACCGCGCGCAGCTCATTTATACCTACGGCGTGCTTGAGGGAAAGCTTACCCTACAGCAAATGGTAAAATACCTATCGCGAAACGCGGCGCTTCTTTTCGGCATGCCCGACCGCGGCGAAATCAAAGAAGGCGCGGCGGCGGACATCGTCGTATGGGACCCGAACGCCGTATCACGCATAACCGACACCGATCATGCGCATCATTGTGATAACTCACCATATGCGGGCTTTTCGGTGAAGGGGCGCGCAAAGGACGTTTTGGTAAACGGCATCCACGCTGTGGAAAACGGCGTTTTGAAGCAGAGTGGCGCGGGTAAATACATTGCGCGCGGCAGGTATCAAAGACCCTTATGAAGATTGGCTGCATTCT
>JAEZGQ010000138.1 GCA_023416895.1 Bacillota bacterium
GCTGTATGAAAGCGCAAGAAATCACACGGGCGTTTGCTCGCTCATCGACGCAAAAGCAGGTAAGGTATACGCCGCACATTACGAAAACGAAGCAATTCTTCTTCCGCCAACCGCAACCACCATCAACGAGCTTTTGCCACTTATGCCGCGCGGTACGGTTTATGTGGGTGACGGTGCTACCGCCTATGCGGATACCATTCATGCGTCCGATGAAACCGCCGTCATTATACCGGAGCATGGCGTTTTGCTTGCGGACGCAGTCGCGTTTGCGGGTTGGCGCATGCTTCAAAACGGCAGCGCGGGTGAAGAAGCGCTCCCCCTTTATTTACGCCCTTCGCAGGCCGAACGCCTGCGAAGCGCCGGAAAAGAGCAAAGCTAACATGGAGCAGCAACCAATTGCCTTCCGCCCGATGCAAAAGGCGGACCTTGATCGCGTGGCGGAGCTTGAAAAGCTTTGCTTCCGCACGCCATGGTCGTATAACGCCCTTGCGGGCGAACTCAAAAACAGCGTGGCGCGCTACCGTGTTGCCGAGCAAAACGGCATTGTGATTGGCTACGCAGGTATGTGGGTCATCTACGACGAGGCACACATTACAAACGTCGCCATTGCACCCGAAGCAAGAGGGCACGGCTATGGTCGCGCTTTGATGCTGGAGATGATGCAGCTTGCACTTTCTTTGGGCGCCGCCATGATGACGCTCGAGGTGCGCGAATCGAACCTTACCGCACAGTCGCTCTACTACTCCCTCGGTTTTGAAAAGGCGGGTGTGCGCAAAAAATATTACAGCGACACCGGAGAAAGTGCCTACATCCTTTGGCTCAAAGACATCAAAAGCCAGCTTTCATAACACCCGCAAACAGAAAGGAGAACTCCTCATGAAACAACCCATCATCGCCAAAAATGCCCCCGCCGCCATAGGTCCTTACAGCCATGCGGTCGTAAGCGGCCAGTTCGTATTCACCTCCGGTCAGCTTGGCTTTGACCCGGAAAACGGCAAGCTCAAAGAAGGCGTAGAAGCGCAGGCGGAGCAGGCGCTTACAAACCTCAAAACGGTGCTTGAAGCTGCCGGCGCGTCGCTCGAAAGCGTGGTAAAGACGACCGTCTTCCTTGCCGACATGAAGGATTTCCCTCTTGTCAACAAAATTTACGGCACCTATTTTAACGGCAATTTCCCCGCGCGCAGCTGCGTGCAGGTGGCCGCGCTCCCCGCGGGCGGGCTTGTGGAAGTAGAAGCCATAGCTATGCTTAAGTAAAAGAATTTTTGCCGCATGAAAGGCGCGCCTCTTACAAAGCGAGAACCTTTCTTTCATTTTCGGGCGCTTTGCTCCATCGCGCTTGGGCTTTCCTGCGGTGTTTTTCTGGGCAGTATACTCGAACGCACATGGCTGTTTTCCGCCGTGTGCGTTCTTTTGTTGCTCACGCTTTTCCTTGCGCTTATGGAACAACCCCGCGCGGCGCTTCTTTTTGCGGCCCTTGCCACGGGCACGCTCCGCATGGGCGCATATCTCCTGTTACCGCTTGATGTTTCTCAGCTTCCCGCGATACAGGCGGTACAGGCAGCCCTCGAAGCCATTCGATCCGCGCTTTATGACGCGTCGGACGCGCTGTTTTTAAGCAATGCAGGGCTTTTGAAAGGAATGCTCTTCGGCTATCGCGAGGAGCTTACCGTTTCTACAGTGCAAGCGTTTCAAAACACGGGGCTTTCCCACATTCTCGCGCTTTCGGGCATGAACATTTCGCTGTATGCGTTTTTGATTTTGCGGTTCATCCCTAAAAAGTACCGTTTCACGCGTTTTTTCAGCGTAGGTGCATTTTCGCTTTTGTACTGCGCGGTCGCAGCGTTTCCGGCTTCTCTCGTACGCGCGGCCATCATGACGCAATGCATGCTTCTTTCGGGCGTTTTCCGGAGGCGAAACGACCTTCCCTCTTCGCTTTCGCTCGCGGCTGTTCTCATCCTTCTTTTCTCGCCTTCTCAGCTTTTTGACATCGGCTATCAGCTTTCCTTTGCGGCCGTGTATGCCATCGCTCTTTTCTATGAGCCGCTCAAAGAAAAACTCTCTTTTTTAAGCAGCGGCATCGCGGCGGACATTTCGCTCACCGTGTGCGGCACGCTTGGCACGCTCCCTTTGACTGCGCATTATTTCGGCAGCGTCGCATGGCTCACGCTTTTTTCAAACATCCTCATTTTGCCTGTTGCAAGCCTTGGGCTTATCGTTTCGCTTTTTGCGGTGCTTCTCTATTTCGTTTCGCCTACAATTGCAGCAATCCCCGCATTTTTGGGGGACTTATGCGCAAGCATCACCGTGCGTGCGGCGGAGCTAATTGCCGAATTGCCATTTGCACTCAACCGCTTTTCCAAGGTGCCGCTTGCCGTTTCCCTTCTTGTTTACGCGGCGATGGCGCTTCTTTCCCGCTATCATCTGAAAGGCAAAACCGTAAAGTATCTTTCAAGCGGTGCGGTGCTTTTCCTCACGGCTTTGCTTCTTCTTTTTTAAAGCGCTCTTCTGTCGCGCACCAAGAAGCTTTCTGTTATAATAAGGTTTATGAATCACACTGAATTTACAACGCTCCTGCGGCAAAATAGCTTTGGCGGTGCCTACTTGTTCCACGGCGACGAGGAATTTGTAAAGGACGGCGTTTTGCGTACGGTTTTGCAGTCGCTTGACGAGGGCACGCGCCAGCTAAACGCGCAAACCTTCGAGGAGGCGGATTTTAATACCGTTCGCGCGGCATGTGAAACGCTTCCTTTTTTTGCGGAACGCCGCGTGGTAATTTGCCGCGCGCTTCCCGTGGAGGATGCTGCAAAGCAGTTTGCGGAATACGTTTCCTCCGTTCCCGACTCTACAACGCTCATCTTTTTCGTGCGGGGTAAGGCGGCGGACAACCTCACCATCGTAAAGGCACTCAAAAATGCCGGGCGCGAGGTGCTGTTTGCGGCGCTCATCCCGGACGAAGCCGTAAAGTGGCTGATGCAGCGTGGCAAAAAACTCGGCTCCCCCATTTCCGAAAAAAACGCCCATTACCTTGTGAGCCTAACGGGTACGGATATGACGGTTCTTGCCGGTGAATTCGAGAAAGCCGCCGGTTTTGCGGGCGAAGGCAACGAGGTGACCCGCGCGGCGATCGACGCTGTGGTAACGCCAAGCCTTGAAAGCGATACGTTTCGCATCATCAACCTGCTTGCCGATGGGCGCAAAGAGGAAGGGTTTGCCGCATTAAAGCGGCTTTTGGAAAGCGGGTCAAGCGCGATGGGGCTCGCCACGCTTTTTTCAAGGCGCATGCAAACGGTTTTGAAGGCGCGAACGCTCATTGACCGTGGCGTAAAGCGCGCTGACGCTGCAAAGGCGCTCGCTCTGCCCCCCGCTTCCGCGCAGCGCAATTACGACT
>JAEZGQ010000137.1 GCA_023416895.1 Bacillota bacterium
AGCGTCAGCTCGTAAATGTCGCACTCCTTGTTGGCGATAAACGGGTGGACGAGGAACTTGTCGTAATCCACCATCGTAAAAAGCACGTCAAGGTGCATGAACTTGCGGGACTTGGGGTTGTTGAAAAGAAGAATGCGCTCGTACCCTTGACGAAGCACTACGTTTGCAACGCACTCCACCGCGCTTACACTGGTGCGCTCCCCGCAACCGATGGCAAGCGTTTTGTCGCTCAAAACGAGCACGTCGCCGCCTTCAATTTTATAGCCCGCGGAACCGTCGTACCAAAGCGGCACGTTTTGCGCCGCGAAGCGCGGGTGATACTTGTGGATGTAGCGTAAAAGCAGCGTTTCGCGCATGCGCGAAGGCTTGCTCATGGAGCTTATGATCATGCCGTTGCCCACGCAAATACCGATGTCGCGCGTAAAATAGGCGTTTGGCACAGGATCGGTCACAAACGGATACGGATCGTTGACGATGAGCTGAATGGGCTTTTCCGCAAGCGTTTCAAGGTCCTTGTGCATTACACCCTTTGAGACCTCGAAAAACAAGCAGGCGGTGTCCTTTTGCAAAAGGTATTCGCGCACGGCGCGGCGAAGCCCCTCGCCGGGTACACCTGCGGTCAAAACATAATCGTCCACAAACTGCGCGCGCGCTTCCGGGTATGCGTTAAGCGCCTCGCAGAAAAGATCGCGCAGATAGAGAACCTCCACCCCGTTGTCGCGCAATGTTTTTGAAAAAACGTCGTGCTCCTTCTGGGCGGTAGGCACATGCGGGGTGTCCTCTGCGAGCATTTGCTCAAGGTACTCCGGTATGATCTGGGCGACTTCGACATCCGGACGGTGCAGCAGAACGGATTTCAGCGTGCCAATTTCGGAAAACTGCCTGACGAAAGAGTCCATAATCCCTCCACGCTGCATATTTTAATTGCATATACAATCCGATTATACATGCTTACGCATGTGAAGTCCAGCGCCAAACAAAGTTTTGAACGGCGAAAAATGATATATTTTTTGCAGGGAGTAGGTGCAAAAATGCAGGAAATCATGCAAAAGATATATTATTGGAAAAACTCCCTATTTTCCTTGATTTTCGTTTCGGAAAGGAATACAATAATTTTGTGGGTCACAATAATTTTTAGGGAGCATGCATTTTTGTTTGGTTCCCCGCACCGTTTCAAACGTTTTCTCTTCAGTCAAGACAATTTTGGGCATAATGCCCTCTCGCATCCCTCATACTAATATGAAAAGAACAGGAGAACAAAAAAATGGCCAGGATTTATAACTTTTCCGCAGGTCCTTCCATGTTGCCCATTCCGGTACTCGAAAGCGCACGCGACAACATGCTTGATTTCCAAGGATCCGGCATGTCCGTCATGGAGATGAGCCACCGTTCCAAGGTGTACGACGATATCATCGTGCGTGCGGAAGCTTCCATGCGCAAGGTCATGAACATCCCCGACAATTACAAGGTTCTGTTTTTGCAGGGCGGCGCAACGCTGCAGTTTGCCATGGTTCCCATGAACCTTATGACCAAAAACGGCAAGGCCGACTACATCCTTTCCGGCAATTTCTCCTCCAAGGCTTACGAAGAGGCGCAAAAGTACGGCAAGGCGCAGATCGCCGGCTCCACCAAGGATGAAAAGTTCTGCCGCGTTCCCCAGCAAAATGAGCTCACCCTCGATCCCGATGCCGACTATGTGCACATGTGCTTCAACAACACCATCTACGGCTCCCGCTTCAACTACATCCCCGAAACCGGCAACGTGCCCCTTGTTGCGGACCTTTCCTCCTGCATCGCGAGCGAACCCATCGACGTATCGAAGTTCGCCCTCATTTACGCCGGCGCGCAGAAGAACATTGCCCCCGCTGGCCTCACCATCGCCATCGTGCGCGAGGACCTTTTGGGCCACGCCATGCCCATCACCCCGGTGATGATGAACTACGCCACACTTGCCAAGGACAATTCCATGTACAATACACCTCCCTGCTGGTCGATCTACATCTGCGGGCTGGTGATGGATTGGCTTTTGAGCATCGGCGGTCTTGAGGAAATGAAGAAGCTCAACGAAAAGAAAGCAAACCTGCTTTACAATTGCATCGACGAATCGAAGCTGTTCTCCTGCGCCATCCAGAAGGAAAGCCGTTCCATCATGAACGTGCGCTTCTCCACCGGCAACGAAGAGCTGGATGCGAAGTTCGTAAAGGAAAGCGCCGCGGCCGGCATGTCCAACCTCAAGGCGCACCGCTCCACCGGCGGCCTCAGGGCTTCCATTTACAACGCGGTTCCCTACGAAGGCGTTGAGTATCTTGTTAACTTCATGAAAGAATTCGAAAAGAAAAACGGCTAAAGAAAAACGACTGACGGAGGTTACCATGCGTATTTTAGCAACAGACGGAATGGACAAATCCGGCGTGCTCGAGCTGACCGCCAAAGGGCATGAGGTCGTTGAGCAGTTTTACTCCCCCGAAGAGCTTGCTGTACAGGTGAAGGAATACGACGTTTTGGTCGTACGCTCCGCCACCAAGGTTCGCGCGCCCATCATCGACGCAGCGAAGGGCAGCAAGCTGAAGCTCATCATCCGCGGCGGCGTGGGTGTTGATAACATCGACGTAGATTACGCCGAAAAGAACGGAATCGCCGTGCGCAATACCCCGCGCGCGAGCAGCGACTCGGTTGCGGAACTGGCGCTTGCGCACATGTTTTCCGTGTGCCGCTTCATCAGCGCTGCCGGCCACACCATGCGCGAAGGCCTTTGGGAGAAAAAGGCTTACGGCGCTGGCATTGAGCTTGCAGGCAAAACCGTGGGCATCATCGGCTACGGCCGCATCGGTCAGGCGCTTGGCCGCCGCTGCATGGCACTTGGCATGAAGGTGCTTGCCTACGATGTGTACAAAATCCCCTCGCTCGAGTGCGAAAGCATGAAGTACGTGGAGCTCGACGAGCTTCTTGAAAAGTCCGACTTCATCTCGCTTCACACCCCGAGCCTTGACGGCAAGCCGCTCATCAACGCGGAAACCATTGCCAAAATGAAAACCGGTGCTGCGATCATCAATACCTCGCGCGGCAACAACATCGACGAAGCT
Source organism: Bacillota bacterium (assembly GCA_023416895.1). Taxonomy (GTDB): domain Bacteria; phylum Bacillota; class Clostridia; order Christensenellales; family CAG-138; genus UBA7707. Next base: position 3,084 of record JAEZGQ010000137.1, read on the forward strand.
GCGCTTCTTGAGGCGCTCGATTCCGGCAAGCTCAGGGGCGCGGGCCTCGACGTGTTCGCGGAGGAACCCACCAAGAATACGGCGCTTTACACCCACCCCAAGGTTTCCGCCACGCCGCACATCGGCGCTGCCACCGCGGAAGCACAACAGCGCATCGGCGCCGAAATCGTTGAGCTCATCGAAAACTTCGGCAAGTAAACCTCTTTACGACACAACAAGGGCTGTTTCGGAAATTTCGAAACAGCCCCTTTTTTATAAAGCCAACGACATGCGTGCTCGGTTTTGCGCAGCGCTTCAGAAGCGCAACCGATCCCCTAGACGATTGGTTGCGCGGTGGAAAGCACAAGTTCGGCCTTCGCGCGGTAACGCCTCGGTACATAAATACGGTAAACAAACAGCGATATTCCAGCATCCTGCTGGGAATGCGGCATATTGATGCGCATATAGTCATTAGCGTAGCGCCCCTGCATATGCGTGGGCTTGTTTTTTATGGTTTCCACGTAATAGCGTACGTTTTCCTTCTTAAACGCCGCCTCGATCTTGGCGCGCTCCTGCGCGGAAGAATCCGTAAACAAAGGCTTGCCACAGAGAATTCGCAGCAAGAAAGCGCTGGAAGTTGATGTGCCCAAAATTGCGCTAAGGATAAGCGCCCCGCCTATGTACCATAGCCAAGTCATGCAAAAATCTCCTGTGTTCGTTCCATTTGCGCATACTTTATCATAAACAACTGTGCAATGAATAGGAACATGCGCTCAGATGCATAGACAGGCATTAAGTTGCAGGAAAACGAAGCTCACCAATGCTGAAACCATTGCCAAAGTAAAACCGGCGCTGCGGTTATGAATCGCTTTCAGAACATGGCGCTTTACAATGAAAAATGGCTGCTTCGGCATTCCGAAACAGCCATTTTGCTTCACGTCCTATAAAATATGCAAGGGGGTACGCCCGCAAAAGAAACTATGCTTTTCTTAGCGGATCGAGTGCGCGTTGGCAAGCACGCGCTCGGCCTCCGCGCGGTAAAGCCTCCGCACGTAAATGCGGTAGACGAACAGCGGCGTGCTGCCGTCCTGTGCGCGCTGCGGCATGTTGAAGCGCGCATAGTCCTTGGCATAGCTTCCTTGCATATAGGATGGCTTGCTTTTGATGGTTTCCACGGAATAGCGAACATCCGCCGCCTTGAATGCGGCCTCGACCTTGGCGCATTCCTGCGCGGAGGAATCCGTAAACACGGGCTTGCCGTAAAGGAGCCGCAGATAGGAGGCGCTGGAGGTTGAAAGGAGCACAAACGCGCCGAGGATGACCGCAGGAGCCACATACCAAAGCCAAGTCACACAAAACACCTTCCCTTTCCGTGTCTTTTTCAACACCATTGTACCACGAATGCC
>JAEZGQ010000144.1 GCA_023416895.1 Bacillota bacterium
GTCCATAAATTTGATTTGGGTTGCGGATACCGCGCTATGCCTAAAGCGTGGTATCGTCGGTTTCGCTCAAAACTTTTACGACCGCCGCGATGGCGCGTTTCACGCCGCCTTCCTCGAATGGGTTTGCGAGGTTCGCGAGTTTTAAAAGCTCCGTATAGGGGCGTGTGCCGCCCGCGCCGCAAAGTTTCATGTAATCCGCCCACGCCTGTTCACGGTTCTCTTTCATGCGCCCGAAAAACTCAAATGCGCTCATGCGGGCGAGCGTGTAGTCAATGTAGTAAAAGGGCATCGAATAAATGTGGCTCTGCTTTTGCCAAAAGCCGCCGTCTTCCATAAAAGCGTCGCCATCGTAATCGCGATGCGGCAGGTATTTTTTCTCGAGCTCACGCCATGCCTGCCTGCGTTGGGCAGGTGAGAACTCCGGGTTTTCGTAAACGATGTGTTGGAATTCGTCCACGCACACGCCGTAGGGCACAAGCAAAAGCGAGCTTAAAAGGTGCGCGTAGCGGTATTTGTCGGCTTCTTTCCCGAAGAAAAGCTCCATCCACGGATGGGCGAAAAACTCCATCGATATCGAGTGGATTTCGCACGATTCCAGGGTGGGCGCGCTCAACTCCAAAAGCTCGTTGTATTGTGATGAGGTTTTGTCCGCAAAGGCGTGGCCGGCCTCGTGTGTCAAAACTTTCACGTCCGCCGAAGTGCCGTTGAAGTTGGAAAAGATGAACGGCGCCCGATAGTCCGGCAAGCTGGAACAGTAGCCGCCTACGCGCTTGTTGGGGCGCGTCACAAGGTCCATCAGTTCATGCTGCACCATAAAATCAAAGAATTCCCCGGTTTCGGCGCTCAATTCGCGGTACATCCTCTGCGCGGCCTTCACAAGCTCCTCGGGCGTGCCCTGCGGAACGGCGTTACCATCGGTAAACTGAAACGATTCATCGTAAACCTTAAGCTTTTCTACGCCGATGCGCTTGGCTTGCTGTTCGTAAAGCGCCGTGCATACGGGAACCAGGTCGCGTGCCACCTGCTCGCGGAAGCTCTCCACATGCTCCTTCGTGTAAGAATATCGGCCCATGTTGATATAGCCAAGCGGCGTATAGGTTTTGTAGCCCATGCTTTTGCCCATGCGCGTGCGGAGTTTTACAAGCTTGTCATAAATGGAATCAAGTTCTTTGCCGTGCGCGCTTAAAAAGCCGGAAATGGCGGTGGAAGCGCTTTTTCTTACGCCGCGGTCGGGGTCCTGCAAAAACTTACTCAGCCCCGAAAGGTTTCTAATCTCTCCCATAAACTCCACCTTGCAAGAAGCGAGCAGTTTCTGGTATTCACGGCTGAGCGCGCTTTCTTTCTGCATGGGGAGGATGAGCTTGACGGACATCATTTTAAGCGTGTTCTCGAGGATGCTGAAGTAATGAACGCCGAAGGCTTCCGTAAGCTCTGCGCGGAATGGGCTTTTTAGGAGCGCTTTTGTAAACCGCATGACGGCGGGCATAAAAAGAGGCTGCGTGTCGTCGAAAAACTTGTTTTCTTCCTCGTAGAATTTGTCGCTCATGTCGAGGGTGTGGCGGATAGAGGCGATGGCGCCCTGCGTCGTGAGCGCGCTCATCAGGGTGTTGTACTCGCGCACCGCGGCAACAGTGTCCGCGGCGGAAGCGGCGTTTCTCACCTTCTTTGTGATGGCCGCAAGAGCTTTTAGTGCCTGCGATTTTTTCGGCCGTTCATAGGGGATTTCGCTGAATTTTTGCATGGCCTTCTCCTTGTCGCAATAATGCAATAAAATGATATGCTTATCAAACATCATAAAACTTTTTACAGTGTAAGACAACGTGCGTTTATGGTATAATTCGGGTAGATTGTTAAATTTTCTTCCGAGGTATTGCATGAAACGTTTCAACAACCATTTGGCGGATGCTGCGGTAATATTATTCGGCAATCTTTTAATGGCGCTTGGCATGGTGGTGTTCACAATTCCCAACAACCTCGCTCCGGGCGGGGTTTCCGGCCTTGCGACTGCCATCGGTTATGTTACAAAACTGCCCGTTGGTGCGCTGACGTTTGCGTTCAACGTGCCCATTCTTTTGATCGCATGGCGCATGTTCGGCTTCAAAAGCCTCGCAAAAACGCTCATAGCAAGCGTGGTGTTTTCAGTGCTCATCGACCTTTTGCGCCCGTATTTGCCCACGTATACCAACAACATTCTTCTCGCGTCGGTGCTCGGCGGCGCGCTTATCGGCGCGGGCGTGGGCGTGGCGTTTTCGCGCGGCATCACAACAGGCGGCACGGATATGGTGACCATGATCTTACGGCGCCCTTTCCCTCACATTCCTGCGGGGACGCTTTTGATGCTGATCGATGCGATGGTGATCGTGATTGCGGTCATTATTTTCAAGGACATTGAGGTAGCTCTATACTCCGGCGTGGCTATTTTTGTACAGGGCAAGGTGATCGATGCCATCATGCAGGGCCTCGATTTTGCAAAGGTCGTTATGATCATCACCGCAAGGCCCAAGGAAGTGCTTGCTGCGCTTTCTTCGGAAAACGACCGTGGCGTTACTGCGTTTGAGGTGCGCGGGGGTTACACTGGCGAAAAAAAGGAAATGCTTATGACGGTTGTACGGCGGAGCGAGGTTTCCCGCACGCTGCAGATCGTAAAGCGCATCGATCCAAAAGCGTTTACCATACTGCACAATGCCACCGAGGTACGTGGGGAAGGATTTAAGGGGTACGACAACCTATGACGGAAAAACTGTATTACCAAATACCGGCGCTTAAGAGCTGCAATGCTACGGTGCTTGCTTGCGAAAAAAAAGAAGATGGTTTTGAGCTGCTTCTCGACCGCACGGTGATTTATCCCGAGGGCGGCGGACAGCTTTCGGACAAGGGCTTTCTTAACGATACCGCCGTGCTTCACGCCCGTGAGGAAAACGAGCTTGTGTGGCACAAAACTGAAGCGCCGTTTGAAGTTGGCACGAAGGTTGTCGTGCGGCTTGACGTTGAAACGAGGCGTGACCACAGCGTACAACATACGGGTGAGCACATTCTTTCGGGCGTTGCGAAAACACTGTTTGATACCGCCAACGTGGGCTTTCACATGGCGGAGGACTATGTGACCATCGACCTCGACAAGTTTTTGGACGACGCGCAGCTTGAAACGCTTGAGCGCGCCGCGAACCTTGCCGTACAAAAGAATACCCCCGTTACCGTACGGGTGGTAGACGAGCATGAACTAGAAAACATTCACCTTCGCAAACAGGCGAAGGGTCTTACAGGCGAAATCCGGATCGTAGAGGTGGAGGAGGCCGATTCCTGCACCTGCTGCGGCACGCATTGCGCCATGAGCGGCGAGGTAGGTGCTATCAAAATCACCGCTGCCGCAAAATACAAAGGCGGCACGCGCATTTGGTTTGCGTGCGGCATGCGCGCCGTGGAGGCCTCGAGGCGCGAACATGCGCTTTTGGATGCGCTTGCAAGGCGGTTTTCCACCAAGGCCGAGGATGTGTACGACGCCGTAAAAAAACAGGGCGACGAATATGCGGCGCTTCGCGCGGAGCTGAAAAAGCGCACCGAAATGCTGTTTGAAATGCAAGCGGAAACGCTTTTGAAAAACGCGAAAAGCACAAAGGGAATCAAAGTCGTCGTCCATACGGCGCAGGGGCTCAGTGCGCAGGAGCTCAGGGCTTTTTCGGAAAAGCTTCTTGCGGGCGGCAAAACCGTTGTTGCACTGTTTGGCGTGAGCGGCGACAGTGCAAGCTACCTCTTGGCGCGGAGCGCGGATGTAAGCTTCAGCATGCGTCAGGCGTGCGAGGCCGCAAACGCCCTGTTTAGCGGCAAGGGCGGCGGGCGTGACGACAGCGCACAGGGAAGTGCGCCCATTGCCGGTGAAAGCGCGTTTTTGCAGGCGGTTTCTCAGTTTGAAGGCTATTTGCTTCGCGCCGTATCCTAAAAAGAGGTTTGTTTTGCGGCATAGCCGCGTGAATTCCAATGAAAACGGAGGCACAGATGAAAAAAGACATCCTGTCGGTTGTTCTTGTTGCTGTTATGCTTCTTTCATGCGGCTGCGGAGCGGAGCAAAACGCGGCTGAAGCGGAGCAAACTTCTCAAGGTGCGCAAAACGCGGCGGTCATCACCGCGACGCCCGCGCCGACCATTGCGCCAACGCCCGTGCCAACCCCAACGCCTAGGCCGAACTACCTCATCGATTCCACGTTCAGCGTCGTGTGCGACGATTATGTAAACATGCGCGCCGATGCTTCCTCTCAATCTGCGCTCGTGCGGGAAGTGGCGAGTGGCGAGCAGGTTGAGCTTCTTTCTTTCGTGGAGCGTTACGCACAAGTAAAGGTACTTTCTACGGGGGAAACGGGGTACATCATCGGCGGCTTTTTGAAGCCCGACGCGGATGTTTTGGGGCTTACCGTGGTTTCGGCGCCCTTTGGCGTTACAGAAGCCGTGCCCTTTAACTACACCTTCGATCAGATGCTTACGGACATCGACGAGCTTTTGGCGGCCTATCCGGACAAGCTGACCGTGGAATCTGCCGGACAATCCGTGGAGGGCAGGGAGCTTAAGGTGCTTGTGCTTGGCGACGTAAACGCGCAGCACCATGTGTTCGTACAGGGTGCCATCCACGCACGCGAGCATATGACGGCGCTTTTGTGCATGGCGCTTGCGGAGCATTGGCTCGCGGACGGCATCTCAAACCCCGGCGTGTGCTTCCACATTCTCCCCATGGCAAACCCGGACGGCGTTACCCTCAACCAAACGCTGCAATTCAACAAAGAGATTCAGGAAATTTACTTGAATGATGGCAGCACCGGCCGCAGTGTGCTCACGGGTGCCGAGTACCTTTCCGAGTGGAAGGCAAACGCTCGTGGTGTGGACCTGAACCGCAACTTCGATGCCATGTGGGACCGCGTAAAAACCTGCCCTGCGCCTTCGTTTTCGGATTACCGCGGAGAAAGCATAGAGAGCGAGCCGGAAGCCAAAGCGCTTGTGGAGTACACGAAAAAGTACGATTTTGACGCGACCGTCAGCTACCACGCCACGGGCAGTATGATCTATTGGGAGTTTGGCCCGAATTCGCCCGTGAACGAGGCGTCGTACTCACTTGCGGAGGCGGTCGCCGCCATAAGCGCCTACAAGCTTGAAGACGACGACGGCAGCTCCTTCGGCGGCTATAAGGACTGGGCGAGCTATAAAATGAACATCCCATCCATCACCATCGAAATCGGAACGCGCGCCGCGCCGCTTCTGGAAAACGAGTTTTACAACGTGTGGCTCAGAAACCGCGGACTGCTTACAACGATTGCTCAGTGGGTGGAGACGAATGCAACCTAACCGACGTGTTTAATAGATATTAAGCCCCGCTTTAAAGCAGGGCTTTTTATTTTGGATTAACTTTGATATAGTTTTTATAACAGTTGTTATTCTTGATTTTATTGTGATTTTGATCGGGAAGAAAGAGGATGAAGTATGGATATGAAAAAGAAAATTGAAGAAATTGTGGAAAAAATAAAGGCGGACAAAGACTTTGCGGCCAAATTTGCCAAGGAGCCTGTGAAGGCGCTCGAATCGATCTTGGGCGTTGATCTGCCCGACGACCAGATCAACGCGCTCATCGAGGGCATAAAGGCGAAGGTTTCGCTTGATAAGGCGGGGGACCTTCTGGGCGGCATCAAAAAGCTGTTTTAAGCGGCCTGCTTTTAAGTGGGCAGCTAAAAAGATAAAAATAAAATAAAAACCATTGACAAGAACGGGCGGCATACATATAATAATTAAGGCAAAGCAGAAGCAGCCCGCTTCTCACCCGCCGGCAATATGTCAGGCGAGGTCAACGGCAAACAACATAGTATACCATATGTGTGTTTGGAATCATAGCGGGTGCTTTTGTACCCGCTATTTTATTTTGTATGGAGGTGTCCATTATACCCAAGGATGAACTCTTGATCAATGAGGAGATCCGCCACAAAGAAGTCAGGCTCATCGACGACAAGGGAAACCAGCAGGGCGTAGTTGCTCTGGATGTGGCGATGCGCATGGCGGAAGAAGCCGGCCTTGACCTAGTAGAAATTGCGCCGCAGGCGGCACCGCCTGTGTGCAAAATTATGGACTACGGCAAGTACCGCTTTGAACAGGGCAAGCGCGAAAAAGAACAGCGCAAGAACCAAAAGATCGTCGAACTGAAGGAAATCAGGCTTTCGGCAACCATCGACACGCACGACATGGAAGTGAAATCCAAAGCTTGCACAAAATTCCTCCAAAACGGCGACAAGGTGAAGGTCTCCATCCGGTTCAGGGGCCGTCAGGCAAAGCATGGCGACATCGGTCTGGATGTAATGAACACGTTCTATGAAATGGTCAAGGACAATGCTGCGATCGACCGCCCTGCCAAGCAGGAGGGACGCAATATGTTCATGATATTGACACCCAAATCCAACTAACAAACGACAGGAGGAAACCCCCATGCCCAAGATCAAAACCCACAGGGGCGCTGCAAAGAGGTTCAGCCTTACCAAATCCGGGAAAGTCAAGCGCAGTAAGGCGTACAAAAGGCATATCCTGACCAAGAAAACCACCAAGCGTTTACGCGGTTTGCGTCAGACTGGCTACATCGCCGAGTGCGAAGCCAAGAAGATTCGCGAGCTGATTCCGTATAAGTGAGAAGGAGGAAATGAACCATGGCCAGGATTAAAAGAGCAGTCAATGCCGTAAAGAAACGCCGCAAGGTGTTTAAGCTCTCCAAGGGCTATTTCGGAGCGAAGAGCAAGCAGTACCGCGCCGCGTCGCAGCAGGTCATGAAGTCGATGGCCTATGCGTATGTGGGCCGCAAGCTCAAAAAGCGCGAGTATCGCCAGCTTTGGATCGCCCGTATCAACGCGGGCGCAAGGCTCTGCGGCATCAGCTACAGCCGCCTCATCAACGGTTTGAAGCGCGCGGGCGTGGACGTGAACCGCAAGGTGCTTGCCGATTTGGCTATCTTCGATATGAACGCGTTCAAGCAGCTCGTCGAAGTCGCCAAAAAGGCGTTGCAGGCGTAAATTCGTTTGTCGTATTCGTCCGGGTACAATTGTATCCGGACGTTTTTTGTATCTTTAAGGGCAATGTGCGCTCTGTCAGCTTAAACGCCGCGTTTGCGGCATTGCGTTTTGCAGCATTATTCTGTAAGATGGTAGTGCTACAAACCGCCTGAAAAAGAGGAACCGTATGGTTATCGAAAGTACACGCAACGAAAATGTAAAGCGCGCGCGCGCGCTGGCGCAGAAAAAGGGTAGGGACGAACAGGGCCTTCACTTCATTGAAGGGGAAAAGCTCGTGCGCGAAGCCGTGGTTTCGGGCGCGCAGTTTGCGGAAGCCTTTATCGAAGAGGGGCACGAGCTTATGTCTGCCGTGCTTAGCGGAAGCGGTGCAACCGTTTATACGGTAAAGCGTGCTGTCATGGAAAGCCTCGCCAACACCGAAACACCGCAGTGGGTGTGTGCTACCGTAAAAACGCCCGATGTCCCGCTGCCGGAATATTACCCCGAAGGGCTTATCGTCGTGCTCGACCGTGTGCAGGACCCGGGTAACCTCGGTACCATTTTGCGCACCGCGGACGCGATGGGCGCACGCGGGCTTTTGCTCGGCGAGGGCTGTGCGGATCCTTACGCCCCCAAGCCGCTTCGTGCTTCGATGGGCTCCATTTACCATGTTCCCGTGTGGAACGGGCCGCTAGAAGCGGAGCTTTCGCGCCTCAAGGAGCAGGGCTTTGTGCTTGTGTGCGGGCATTTGAAGGGAAAAAATGCCCTGCCGAAGGTCGGCAACCGCTGCGCGCTTGTCATCGGTAACGAATCAAACGGCGTTTCCGATTCGGTTGCGCAAATGTGCGAAACGTACCGTTTACCGATGTACGGTAGGGCGGAATCCCTCAACGCATCGATCGCCGCGGGTATTTTAATTTATGAACTCTCCAGAACCATGCGCGGCTAAGGCGCGAACGCCGAGAGAAATCGCATAATTATGCGCTGCGCGGGCGATTGCCTGGCACTGCATTTTCACGAAAAGCCGCATTGGATGCGGCTTTTTTGCTTGTTTTTTCCAACAACCATGTCTGCGATGTGAGAATGGTGCTTGCATTTTTTTGCAAAGCTGTTACAATGATAAAAATCATTTGCCTTAGCATGGAGGAATTGTGATGAAGAACAAAATCGCCGCACTTGCACTTGCCGCCATAACGCTTTTTGCGTTTTCTTGCGGTTGCACTTCCCAAACGCCCGCTTCTAATGTCTCTGCCACCACCTTTACTGTGGGCTTTGATGCCGCCTTCCCGCCCTACGGCTATACGAATGAGAGCGGCGAATATGTGGGCTTCGACCTCGACCTTGCGGCGGAGGTTTGCAAAAGAAACGGCTGGGAGCTTGTGAAAAAACCCATCGAGTGGGACAGCAAGGATTTTGAACTTACCAGTGGTACCATTGACTGCATTTGGAACGGCTTCACCATCAACGGTCGCGAAAGCGACTACGAATGGACGAAAGCTTATGTGGACAATTCGCAGGTGATCGTGGTTTCAGTGGATTCCGGCATTGCGGCGCTTTCCGACCTTGCAGGGAAAACCGTGCTCGTTCAAGCGGATTCTTCCGCGCTTGCGGCACTTACCGACACGGAAAATCAAGAAAACGTCGCGCTTGCGGCAAGCTTCAAAAGTCTTACCCAAGTGCCGGATTACTTGACTGCGTTTTTGACGCTTGAAAGCGGCGCAGCGGACGCCATCGCCATGGACATCGGCGTTGCCGAGTACGAAATAGCGGAGCGTAATGGAAGCTATACCATTCTTTCCGAGCCCATCGCGAGCGAGCAATATGGCATAGGCTTCAAGCTTGGCAATGCCGTGCTTCGCGACAAGGTGCAAGCGACCATTGACGAGATGGCGGCAGACGGCACATTCCTCGCAATCGCTGAGAAGTGGGGCCTCGAGGAAGCCGTGTGCATCGGTAAATAAGTACAACAAAATGTTCGGGCGGGCGCTTTTTCGGCGTGAACATCCGCCCGAACCGGCAAAACGGAGGCGAGTTCCTTGAACATATCCGCAATGATGGTAAGGCTTTCCGAAGGGATGCTGCGAAGCGTTTTAATTTTTGCGCTTACGCTTGTTTTTTCGTTGCCGCTCGGGCTGGGGGTATCTTTTGGGCGCATGTCGAAATGGGCGCCGTTTCGGGGGCTTTTGCGGCTCGCGGAAAAGTGGGGTAGTACGGGCTTTTTCAAACGGTTTCTTCTGTGCGTATGCGAATTTAAACCCGTACAGCTTCTCACCAAGGCTTATATTTCCGTGATGCGCGGAACGCCGCTCATGCTGCAACTGATGGTCGTTTACTTTGGTCCATATTACCTTTTTAAGGTCAAAATATCGCCGGAATACCAGTTTTACGCGGTTATCATCGCATTTTCGGTAAACTATGCCGCATATTTTGCGGAAATTTACCGAGGGGGCATTGAGTCAATCCCGCTTGGACAGTACGAGGCCGCATCGGTGCTTGGCTATGGGAAGGCACAGGCATTTTTTAGGATCATCCTTCCTCAGGCCGTAAGGCGCATTCTGCCGGCCGTCACCAACGAGGTCATCACGCTCATCAAGGATACTTCGCTTTCGTTTGTAATCGCTTACGCGGAAATGTTTACGGTCGCCAAGCAGATCGCCGCCGCGGAGGCGAGTGTTGTGCCGTTCATCGGCGCGGCGGTTTTCTATTATGTGTTCAATTTTGTTGTGGCTGCCGTTGCGGAAAAAGCCGAAAAGCGTTTTTCGTATGGGCGATGAAAGGGGTGTAGCAAAACGAAGGCGATTCTCGAAATGGAGAACATAAAAAAAAGCTTCAATGGGCTTTCGGTACTAAAAGGCATTTCGCTTACCGTAAATAGCGGGGAGGTACTCGCCGTGATCGGGCCTTCCGGTAGCGGAAAATCCACCTTGCTTCGCTGTGCAACCTTGCTTGAAACCATCGATTCCGGCAGCATCCGCTACCTTGGAGAAGCCGCCGCATGCACGGGGGAAAAGGGGATTGCCGAATATGCTTCAAAACAAGAACTGAAGAAAATCAGGCAGTATTTTGGGTTGGTGTTTCAAAACTTCAACCTGTTTCCGCATTTTACGGTGCTTCAAAACGTGACGGATGCACCGCTCAACGTGCAGAAACGTGAGAAAGCGGAAGTTCTTGAAAAATCCCTCGCACTTTTGAACAAAATGGGGCTTGCGGACAAGGCACAAAGTTACCCTTTCGAGCTTTCGGGTGGGCAGCAGCAGCGCGTTTCCATTGTGCGTGCGCTCGCGATGGAGCCGCGCATTCTGTTTTTCGACGAACCCACCAGCGCGCTCGACCCCGAACTGACGGGGGAGGTGCTTCAGGTGATAAGAAGCCTTGCGCAGGAGCATATGACCATGGTGATCGTAACCCATGAAATGGCCTTTGCAGCCGCTGTGGCCGACCGCGTGCTTTTTATGGACGCGGGCACCGTGGTGGAGCAGGGGGCGCCAGAGGAAGTGATAAAAAACCCCAAGGAGGAGCGTACGCGCCGCTTCCTTGCGCGCTATGCGCAGCAGTAAGCAAATGGGTTTGTGCCGCCGCATTCTTTGCGGTGCATGATGAATTTGGGTTTTAACGAAGCCCGCCGCCCGCGCCTGCGGGGGGCGGACTTTTTTGTATTGTGAAGCGCGCGTTTGCCCGTTATACTGTTACATGGATCGTGCCTTTGCCGGCGCGTGAAGGAGTTTTTCTATGGTTTATCTAGATTACGCGGCAGACACACCCATGCGCGAAGAGGCGATCGATGCGTTTGCGCAAACGGCGCGTGCGTTTTCTGCAAACCCGAATTCGCATCATCCGATGGGGGAGGCGGCTGCCGAGAGGCTTGCGCAATGCTCAAAGAATATCCTTTCCCTTTTGGGTGTGCCTGAACATACGCTTATTTTTACCTCCGGCGCGACCGAGGCGAACAACCTTGCCATTAAGGGCGCAGCGGGCAACAGCCGTAGCCGCGCAAAACATATTGTAACGACATGGCTTGAACACTCCTCCGTACACGGCCCCTTGGCGGTGTTGCAGGCGCAGGGCTACGAAGTGGATTACGCCGAGCTTGGCGAAAACGGAAAGGTAGAGCTTGAAAGCCTAGCCTTACTCGTTCGGCCGGATACGCTTCTTGTGAGCATATGCTATGCCGACGGGGAAACAGGCGTTATGCAAAACATCGACGAAATCGGCAAATTTTTAAAGGCGCGCTTCCCAAACACGCTTTTCCATGTGGATGCCACGCAGGCAGTGGGTAAAATCCCCGTCGTGCTCGAAAATACGGATCTTTTTACGTTTGCCGCGCATAAGTTTTATGGCCCGAACGGCATCGGCGCGCTCGTGATGCGCCCTGGGGTTATGGTGGAGCCTCAATTGAACGGGGGCATCAGCACCACTGCATTTCGAAGCGGCTCGCCCGCCTTGCCGCTATCCGCTGCCATGGAAGCGGCGTTTTCTCTCGCGTATGGGGAAATGGAAACAAACCTTGCACGCGCAAGAACGCATAGCACGGCATTAAAAAAGGCGCTCTCCGGTCGCCGCGACGTTATCGTGAACAGCCCTGCCGACGCGCTTCCCTATATTTTCAATTTCAGCCTTGTCGGCAAGGATGCACCAAAGCTTATTACACGGCTTGGGGAAATGGGTTTTTCGCTCTCCGGCAAATCCGCCTGCACCGCGCCAAAGTCGGTTTCAAGGCCAGTATTCGCGCTTACAAACGACCGAAAGCGTGCGCTTTCCACCGTGCGCGTCAGCACGGGAAGACTTACGACAGAAGAAGAGATCGCCTCGTTTTTGAAGGCGTTTGAAACCTGCATGAAAGAAACGGAGCAAAGTTAATGGATAGGTTACAGGAAATCGAACGCAGCATCATCAAAAAATTCCGCCGCGAGATATGGCACGGCGTTGTGGATGCCGTGGCGCGTTATAAGCTTGTGATCGAGGGGGATAAGATCGCCATCTGCATTTCCGGCGGCAAAGATTCGTTTTTGATGGCCAAGTGTATGCAGGAACTTCATAGGCACGGCCCTGTGAAATTCGACATCGAATACCTTGTGATGGATCCCGGATACAATGCGGAAAACCGAAGGCGTGTGGAAGAGAACGCGGCGCTTTTGGGGTTGCCTGTTAAAATTTTTGAAACCAACATTTTTGAAATCGTGGAAAACGACGACCGCTCGCCTTGCTATCATTGCGCCAGAATGCGGCGCGGCGCGCTTTATAGCCACGCGCAGGCACTTGGCTGCAACAAGATCGCGCTCGGACACCATTTCGACGATGTGATCGAAACCATCCTAATGAGCATGCTATACGGCGGACAGGTGCGCACGATGATGCCAAAGCTCCACAGCACCAATTATGCGGGGATGGAGATCATCCGCCCCATGTATATGGTGAAGGAGGCCGATATCAAGGCGTGGTGCCAATACAATGATTTAAAATTCATTCAATGCGCATGCCGGTTTACGGAAAACTGTGTGCTCGGCGACAACGGAGGAGGCGGGAAGCGGCAGGAGATGAAGGA
>JAEZGQ010000169.1 GCA_023416895.1 Bacillota bacterium
TCAAGCCGGTCGGCAAGCTCCCTCAAAAGCTGATCGTCCATGGCGCCCGTCATCTCCTTGCGGTAGCGGGCAATGAAGGGGATGGTGTTGCCGTCGTCGATGAGCTTGATCACATTTTCCACATGGGGAAGGCTTTGCTTAAATTCGCGGGACAAAATTTGGGATATGGTTTCCATGCGTTTCTCCTAACGTAAAACTTAGCGTTCTGTTCTGCCGGATGGTTCAAAAAACGGTTTTGCGCGTTCGAACAAAACGGGCGTGATTTGTGGGTAGCTAAGCGCTTCGGGCAAACCATCAAATAGCGCCGTTTCAGCCATTTCGCTCTCGGGCAGAGGAAAAAGCTCCTCCACTTCGGCAAAAAACACAGTGCCGTTGGAAGCGTTCTCCACGTTGCCCGCGCGGTAATCGCAAAGGGGTACAAGCGCCTTACACGTTGCGCCGGACTCCTCAAAAAGCTCGCGGCGCGCGGCCTCGTGCGGCGTTTCGCCCGCTTCCATGTGCCCGCCCTGCGTTTCCCAAGTAGAGCGCTCGCGGTGCCTGCTCAAAAGAAGTTTGTCCTTGTAGCGGGAAAACACCACCACAAACCGAAGGTCTTTTAAGGTACCGGCCTCATAAAGCTCGCAGATCATCGGCTTTCCTTCTTTTTTAAATATGCCGTCACGGTTTCTCTACGATCACAAGCGGCACAAGCATTTCTTCATCGGTCAGCCCTGCGTGCGCGGAAAGAAAGCGGTGCGAAAGCTCACTTTGTCGAAGTGCCACATCGGAAACGGCAACGGCGAGGTAATCGCCCAAAAAACCTTCAAAACGCGGATGCCGTTTTCCTGGCCCGAACAGGCCTTTTTCCACAACTTCCTTTTTTGTAAGCAGCAAAAACGCATCCCCAAAGCGCGCGCGAAAAGCTGTCGGGAACGCGTTAAGATGTTCCGGCTTTACAAAAAACGCCGCCGCACGCCCCTCGATGGCAATGGGGCGGTACAGCATGGATGTGATTTCGGGATAATCCGTGAGCGTTTCGTAGCGTACGTCGATGTGACCATGATCCGCCGTCAAAATAACCACGGCATCGGAAAGATCGGCGCAAAGCGCCTCCACGCGGCGGTCAATGTCGCGGATCACGGCGTTTACCGCAGCACTTTTACAGCCCATTTCGTGCATCGTCGTATCAGGGTCTTGCCAGTAAGTCATAAGTACTTTTTTGCCTTCCCGCGCGCAAAGCTCCGAAAGGGCTTGAAACATAGCATCTAGCGTTTCCACATGGCAGTCGCCGAAGGCGGAAACTTGATGCGCCTCAACGCCTGCGCGAACCATTTGCTCCAAAGCCGTGGTATAGGGCATGTGGCGATTTGCAAGGTGATACGCAGCCGCCTGCTTTTCATTGGGGTCGTCGGTAAGCGTGTTGAAGAAAAGGTCCGCGCGCGCTCCGATCTCTTCAAAAAACAAACTCCAGCCGAGCCAGCCGTGCTCCGCAGGCGAAAGGCCACTATAGAGCGTGGTCATGGCGGCGGTGGTGGTGGAGGGGAATACCGAGGAGATTTGCGCTGCCATATGCCGCCTTAAAAAGCTTTCCGGCGGCAAATGGTAAAAAAGCGCGTCCGCACCAAGCCCATCAAACACCAAAAAAACGATGTTTTTGTAGTTCTTATCAAGCGCAGCGTCGCAAAGCGGAAGGCTTTTGTGGCGGGCTTCAAGCCCCACGTGCTTTTGAAGCGAGCAGATGACGTTCAAAATACCGTTTTCATAATCCGGATAACGCACAAAAAACCCTCCCCGCTTTTTAGTTGCTCCATTATAGCACACCGACAGGCGGCGCGAAAAGCGCGCGGACAAAGCGTTATTTATACAGGCTCGTCCCTTTTTTGCCGCGCGCGGCCATATATATAATATAAGTTGCGCACGTGGCGCGACAAGGCGGCGCGAACGTATTATAATGAAAAACAAAACCGCGGGTTCCTTTCTTTTTTGATACAAAAAACATACACAAAGGGGCATGTTTATGCGGATATTGGTCATCAATCCCGGGGCCACCTCCACAAAAGTTTCGGTGTTTGACGAGGAAGCCGAGGTTTTAAAGGTAAACGTCGCGCACAGCGCAGACGACCTAAAGGAATTTTCCTCCATCGTAGAGCAGGCGCCCTACCGCAAGGCGCTCATTGAAAAAACGCTCCGTGAAAACGGCTATTCCATGCGCGATTTCGACGCGGTGTGCGGGCGCGGCGGCCTTTTGCGGCACATTCCCTCGGGTACCTATCGCGTCACCGATCGCGTCATTCAAGATGTAAAAAATCCGCCGTTCGGGCAGCACGCTTCCAATTTGGGCTCGCTTCTTGCCAAGGAGCTTGCCGATGAAGCAGATCTCCCTGCGTTTTTTGTAGACCCCGTTTCCGTGGACGAAATGACGGATGTTGCCCGCGTCAGCGGTTTTTGCGGCATGGAGCGCCAGAGCTTTTTCCACGCGCTCAACCAAAAGAGCACCGCCAGGCGGGCGGCGGAAACGCTCAACAGGCCGTATGAGGATCTCAACCTCATCGTCGTTCACATGGGCGGCGGCGTTTCCGTGGCGGCGCACGAGCGCGGCAGGGTGGTGGACGTTTACAACGTGCGCGACGAGGGCAGCTTTTCCATGGACCGCGGCGGGAGCCTTCCCGTAAATGCGGTCATTGACTATTGCTTTTCCGGCGTCACCAAGGCGGAGGCGAAATCCACGCTTGAAAGCAAGTCGGGCGTATTTTCCTACCTTGGCACACGCGACTTTAAAGAAGTTCTCGCTCGTGCGGACGCGGGCGACGCGAAAGCAAAGCTCGTGTTTGACGCTATGGTATACCAGCACGCCAAGGACATCGGTGCCATGGCGGCGGTTCTTAAAATGGATGTGGACGCGATCGTCCTCACGGGCGGCATCGCCCACGGCGAACGCGTATGCAAGGCGATCGAAAGCTATGTGGGAAAAATCGCGCCCGTGCTCGTTTTTGCGGGCGAAGAGGAAATGCGAAGCCTCGCCCTTGGCGCGCTGCGCGCTTTAAAGGGCGGGCCCGTTGGCGAATATTAAAGGGAGGCGGAATCTATGCTCAACTCCATGGAGGCCATTTTAAGAGCTGCAAAAGCAGGGAAAAAGGGCGTTGTAAGCGTTGCCGCGGCGCACGATGAAGAAGTTTTGCGCGCGGTGCGCGACGCGCGGCACGAGGGGATTGCCGATTCGCTTCTTGTGGGCAACACGGCGCGCATTGAAGAAATCCTCCAATCGCTCGGCGAAAACGCCGCCTCTTACGCCATCGTACACGCTTCAAGCGACACCGAAGCCGCAGCACTTGCGGTAGAGGCTGTAAAAGAGGGCCGCGCAGACTTTTTGATGAAGGGCCTTTTAAACACCACCGACATGCTTCGTGCCGTTGTGAACAAGGAGCACGGGCTATCCACAGGCAGGCTTTTGAGCCACGTGATGCTTTATGAAGTACCTGCCTACCACAAGCTTCTCGCTGTGACCGACGGCGGCATGAACCCCGCGCCCGATGTAGAAAAAAAAGCCGACATTCTCGAGAACGCGGCAGTGCTTTTAAAAGCGCTCGGCTATGAGAAAATTTACGCATCGTGCCTTTGTGGCGCGGAAACGGTGAGCGAAAAAATACAGTCCACCATGGACGCAAAGGCGCTTTCCGAAATGGATGCGCGCTGGCTTCCGTACAACATGAAAGTGATCGGCCCCGTGGGGTTTGACCTTTGCATCAGCAAGGAATCCTGCCGGCATAAAAACTACCATAACGAAGGCGCGGGCGAGGCGGACATTCTTCTTTGCCCCAACTACGAAACCGGAAACGCTGTGGGAAAATCCTTCACCTATTTTGCGGGAGCAAAGACCGCAGGCGTGGTGGTTGGCGCGAAAGTGCCCGTTATTCTCGTTTCGCGCTCCGATACGGCAGAAACGAAGCTCGCCTCCATCGCGCTTGGCAAGGCCGCAGCGGCAAACATGGTAAAGTGAGGAGAAAACGATGAAACAGCTTTTGACAGGAAACGAAGCGGCGGCAAGGGGCGCGTACGAGGGCGGCGCAAAGGTGTGTTCAGCCTATCCCGGCACCCCGAGCACCGAGATTTTTGAAAACCTGCC
>JAEZGQ010000195.1 GCA_023416895.1 Bacillota bacterium
AAGGTGCCGTTTCCCTGAATGCCTAGGTTGCCGTCGCCGTGAATGTATACGGCTCTTCTATTGTCGCGCCCGGGCGACCGAAGCCACCACCACCATACATACCCATCGAACGTCGATCTACGCAGGAGGTTGTTTTCGTCTTTCTTTTGAAACCAGTATCGTTGTTTATCGCTGCGGTTTTCAAGGTTTTTGCTGCTGTCACCGAAATATTTGCATACTGCTTCTTCAATGCTTAAAAGAAAGATGTAATCACGGGTATCTTCTCCGCCTCTTGACCCGTACCACGGATTGTCGTGGTTTTTGTTCCATGCCGGAAGGATCCTTGATTGTTCGGCCGCGGTGAATTTGTTATAAAATGCACCGTTTAGATGGTTTCTTAGCGAGCAGTCAGCCCATGTCACCTCACCGGCGCAATCATGATAGGGGTGTTGTTCGACCATGTTTTCAGTTATAACCAAGGCCGCATTGCCTTGTATGTCAAGAATGCGCCACTGATAACCGCCAAACGGGATGATTGAGCCGATAGGAAACTCTCTCATTCTCTTCCTCCGCATATACTACAATTTTTGTAGTTCTGTTCCAATGCGCATACAGGAACAAATGCGCATGATCTTTGCCTTCAAATTCCTGTCTACCGTAACAAAGCATAACAAACCAAAAGGCGTGCCGCAATCGATTTCCATCACGGCACGCCTTTTCAAAGGCGGTTTTTTACTTCTTGTTACAAGGCTCTTTACGCCTGCGGCAGTTCCTTTTGCGCGAGAGCCGCCTTCAAAAGCTTCACGGCGTTTTCTACGTCGCGCATGCTGGCGGTTTCCACGGGGGAGTGGATGTAGCGCGTGCCGATGGAGATGCAGCCCGCAAGCACACCGTCTTTGGTGCGCTGTACCGCCGAGGTGTCGGTTCCGCCCGCGCGAAGCACTTCGTACTGGTAGGGGATGCCTTCCGCTTCGGCGCACTTCTTCAAAAATTCGCGCACGCTCACGGGTACGATCACGGACGAATCCATCACTTTAATGGTGGGGCCGTTGCCTGCTACAACGCTCATGTTGGCGGCCTTGGGGGTATCGCCTGTGAGTGTTACGTCGAGTGCAATGGCAAGGTCGGGCTCGATGGCGTAGGCGGCGGGGCCTGCACCGCGGCAGCCAACTTCCTCTTGTACGGTAAACACGGCGTACACGTCGTGCTCGGTTTTCATGGTGTTGAACGCTTCCGCGGCGATGGCGCAGCAAAGCCTGTCGTCGAGCGCGCCGCAGGCGATGTACTCACCCATTTCAAAGAAGTGAGGCGCGTATACCGCAACGTCGCCGATTTCGACCTTGGCTTCCGCTTCTTCCTTGGTTTTTGCGCCGATGTCGATGAAAAGCTCGGCCATGCCCGCTTCGGTCATCTTCTTCTTTTTGGTTTCAAAATAAACCACGCCGCGCGTGCCGTTTTCAAACATCACCTCGCGGGCAATGCTAACGGTGGGGTTTACGCCGCCCACGTTGGATACGCGCAAGAAACCTTTGTCGTCGATGTTTGTCACGATAAGGCCGATCTGATCCATGTGTGTGGCTAGCATAATCTTTTTGCCGGAGGTGCCCTTTTTGTAGGCGATCAGGTTGCCCAAAGCATCGTAATATACCTTGTCGGCGTGGGGGGCAACGAAGCCTTTGATGACCTCGCCCGCAGCGCGTTCGCGTCCGGACGGTCCGTAAGCTTCGACGATGGCCTTTGTCATATCCTTAAACATTTTTAAGAACCTCCTCAAACGTTCTGTTTTTCAAAAAGCTATGGGCGAGCCGGAATGCGTTTTCAAAGTCGCTCACGGAAGCGACACTTTCGGGCGAGTGGATGTAGCGGCAAGGTACGGAGATGCCGCCACAAACGACGCCTGTGAGGGATTTGTGGATTGCGCCCGCATCCGTGCCGCCGCGCGTGCCCTTGCGGAGCTGGAAGGGGATGTTTTCCTTTTTGGCGGTTGCCCTGAGAGCGTTGAACATGCGCGGAAGAACCATTGTGCCGCCGTCCATCACGGAAATGGCGGGGCCGCCGCCCACGCGGGTCACGTACTCGTGGCCTTCGGACTTGGGCATGTCGTTGGCGGTGGTGCCCTCGAGAATCAACGCGAGCTCGGGGTTTGCGTTGTAGGCGGCTACTTTCGCGCCGCGAAGCCCAACTTCTTCCTGCACGGTGAACACGGCGGTAAAGTCGCAATCGTAATCGTGCTTCAAAAGCTCAATCAAAATGGCGCAGCCACAGCGGTCATCGAGCGCCTTGGCCTTCATAAGCCCGTCGCCAAAGCGCGAAAACTCGGTGACAAAGCTGATGTAATCGCCAAGCTTTACGTATTTTTCGGCATCGCCCTTGTCTTTCGCGCCGATGTCGATGTAAAGGTCTTTGTGCTTGAGGGCGCGCTCAAATTCCTCCCTGCTCTGGAGGTGAATCGCCTTCGCGCCGATGATGCCGGGCACCGCGTCCTTACCGATCACCACGCGCTTGCTTACGACCACGCGCGCATCAAGCCCGGTCTGCGCGTAAGCGATCAGCCCGTTGTCAAGGATGCCGCGCACCATCATACCCACTTCGTCCATATGGGCGCAGGCCATAATGCGCGGGCCCTTGCCGGCCTTGTGAACGTAGAGGTTGCCCATTGCGTCGGTTTTTACGTCAGTCGCGTAGGGCTTAACGGCCTCTTTTATGTAGGCGCGCACGCGGCCTTCGTCGCCGCTCACGCCGTTGAGGTTGCAAAGTTCTTCTAGTCTTTGAAGCATAGCGTATCCTCCCAGTCCTCACCGATGCCCATCAGAAATTCCACGAGCAGCTTGGCGCAGTTGCGAAGGGTATCGAGGCTCAACGTTTCCACGCTCGTGTGCATGTAGCGCACGGGAACGCTCAAAAGCCCCGTCGGAATGCCGCCGCGCTCGATTTGCATCTCCCACGCGTCGGTGCCGGTGTGACCCATGCAAATTTCCGTATCCCACGACGCGCCGCATTCTCCTGCAGCTTTCGTCAGGCGCTCAAAGATGTTGGGGTGGATGTTGGAGCCGCGTGTAATGGCGATTTTATCCATATCACAGGCCTGAAACTGCTCCACACCCGGGGTGGGCGCGTGCGTTACGTCCATGGCGATGCCGATGTCGGGATCGATGCCGAACGTGCCGGTTTTCGAGCCGAAGCTGCCGCGTTCCTCCTGTACGGAGGCGCAAAATACCACCGTGCAGTTGAGCTTGCGGCTTTTGAGCATGTCGAGCGTTTCGAGCATGGTCACCACAAGCGCGCGGTCATCGAAGGTTTTGCCGGCAACGCGGTTGTTTTTAAGCCTAAGCGGCGGACGCGGTGCAAAGGTCACGTTGTCGCCAACGTTTACAAGCTCGCGCACCTTTTCGAGGGGAAGGCCAAGGTCACAGGAAAGGTCTTCCATTTTATAGGCCGAATCGCGGTCTTTTTCGTTCAAAAGGTGCGGCGGAATGGCACCTACCACGCCTTTGATTGGTTCTTTGCCGTACACAAGCACTTCGGAACCGGGCAGAACGCGCGGGTCTACACCCGCCACGGACTGGATGCGAAGCATTCCGTTTTCCTCGATGTTGGTTACGACCATGCCGATTTCGTCCATGTGCGCCATAATGAGCACCACGGGGTTACCGGATCCGACCACGGCAAAAACGTTGCCGAGCTTATCGCGCCTGACGTCCTCAGTGTAAGCCGAAAAATAGCGGCTTACCACATCCGCAACGCCGCGCTCGTTGCCCGTTACGCCGGGCGCCACCGTAAGGGCGGACAGCGCCTCAAACATATCCATACGCGTTTTCTCCTTGTTGTTGAATGTTGAAAACCCATTTGAGAAACGATAACTGTACTGATTATATCAAATCTTTGCGCTTTGCGGGAGATTTGGAATAAATATATAGGCACTTTACTCGACAAAGTTTGCATTCATGCCTTGCGCACAAGGGAAAATTGGTGTATAGATAAATGGGGATATCTCCGGCTAATTCAAAAAATGAGGTAAAGTTCATGCAATTTTCCGAAGGCGTCGTACCGTTTGGGGCATTTCTCACGGAGCTTGTACAAAATCCGGCGCTGCTTTTTACGGTGATTCTTACGCTTGGCGTTATTCTTGTAAACGGCTGGACGGATGCCCCAAATGCCATCGCTACCTGCGTATCTACCCGCTCCATGTCGCCGCGCGCGGCGATCATCATGGCGGCCGTCCTCAACTTTCTCGGCGTGTTTTTGATGACGATCGTCAACAAAACCGTCGCTGAAACCATTTACAACATGGTCAACTTTAATGGAAACACGGGTGATGCAAACATCGCGCTGTGTGCAGCCATGTTCGCCATCGTCGTATGGGCGACTGCGGCGTGGAAGTTCGGCATTCCCACGAGCGAAAGCCACGCGCTCATCGCGGGCATTTCGGGTGCGGCCATCGCGCTGCAAGGGGGCGTTTCCGGCATCAATGGCGCGGAATGGATTAAGGTCATTTACGGGCTTTTGCTATCCACCTTCCTTGGCTTCGGGATGGGCTTTCTCACCACCAAGGCGACCGAGTTTATTTTCCGCCGGATGGACAGGCGCAAGACCGAAGGCTTCTTTAAGGGTGCGCAAATCTTCGGCGCAGGTGCCATGGCGTTCATGCACGGCGCGCAGGATGGACAGAAGTTTATCGGCGTGTTTCTTCTTGGCACCTTCCTTGCCACTGGAAACGGCGGCACGACGGAGTTTGTTATCCCCATATGGCTGATGATCATGTGCTCGGTGATCATGGCGCTTGGCACCTCTATCGGCGGGTACCGCATCATCAAATCCGTTGGCATGGATATGGTCAAGCTTAGCAAATATCAGGGCTTTTCGGCTGACGTTGCCGCCTCGAGCTGCCTTCTTTTGAGCTCGCTCACCGGCATTCCCGTGAGCACCACCCATACAAAGACCACCGCCATCATGGGCGTGGGCGCTTCAAAAAGGCTTTCTTCCGTGAATTGGGGCGTTGTAAAGGAAATGGTTCTGGCGTGGGTCTTAACGTTCCCCGGCTGTGCGCTGATTGCGTATTTGATGGTCAAGCTGTTCCTTTACCTTTTTTAAGGGAATGGCTTTCATTTTGTAAGGAGGAATTTTGAACATGGCAAAAAAGGTGAATTATTTTGAAAGTATTGAAGGCCTTATGGGCTTTGCGTGCACCGCATCCGAGTATTTAAATGAAACGCTCGAATGCTTCGATCCTGAAACGCTCGAGGAGAAGCTTGAAACCATGCACGGCATTGAGCACAGCGCGGATATGCAAAAGCACGAGCTGATCGCTAAGCTCGTGGCAGAGTTCATCACCCCGATTGAGCGTGAGGACATTCTCCTGATGCTTCAGAAAATTGACGATGTGACCGACTCCATCGAGGAGGTGCTGCGCAAGGCTTACATGTTCAACATCGCCTCCATCCGCCCTGACGCGATTGAGTTCGCCGGCATCGTCAACCAGTGTTGCCAGGCGACGCGGCTTGCGCTTACGGAGTTTCACGACTTTAGAAAGTCTAAGAACATCCGTGACTACATCATCAAGGTGAATGAGCTTGAGGAGGCTGGTGACCGTTTGCACCGCGACTCCATCCACAGGCTTTACTGCTCCGAGCAAAACCCCGTTGCCATTTTGACTTGGACGGAGATGTACGAATGCTTCGAACGTTGCTGCGACGCGTGTGAGGACGTGAGCGAAGTCATCGAAACGGTAATGATGAAGAACTCTTAAAAAAGCCATCCATGTGCCCTGCGGCACGCGGATGAGATTGCACGCTCAGGATTTTTTCAAGTGCATACGGCGCACCCAAAAAGGGTACGCCGTTTTTTGTTATCGCTCGTTTTGAGCACCGTTCTCCAACTATGTCGATTTGTGTTGAATTCTGACTTAGCATATGTTTTTTGCGTTTTTTTATTAAAATTTTCGCGCAATCTCTTTTTTGCTCGATCTTTTGTGGTATTCTAAAAAATAAATTCCATTCATACTGAAAAAGGAGGCAAGCTATGACTTGGGAACAGGAATTAAAAGACTGCGTACGCAGCGTAGAAGAACTTGCAGCACTGGGCTATTTAAACATGGAGGAGGTACACCGGCTCAAAGATGTTGCTCAAAAATACCCCATTGCGATCCCTCGCTACTACCTTTCGCTGATCGATAAGGACGATGAAAACGACCCAATCCGCAAAATGTGTATTCCCGCTTTTGCTGAGGAGGACGCTTCGGGCGTGTTCGATACCAGCGGTGAGCAGCATAACACCGTGGAGCGAGGGCTTCAGCACAAATACAAAAACACCGCGCTCATCCTTTCCACCAACGTATGTGCCATGTATTGCAGGCATTGCTTCCGAAAAAGAATGGTGGGCGTGACCGATGCGGAGACGGCTGCGCTTCTTGAAAGCGTGCTTTCGTATGTACGCGAACACAAGGAGATCGATAACATATTGGTTTCGGGCGGCGATTCGCTCATGCTTAGCAATCGCGTCATCGAAAAGATGTTGTCGGAAATCTCTGAAATCGAGCATGTGCGATTTGTGCGCTTCGGTACGCGCGCACCGGTGGTGCTGCCCTCGCGGCTTGAAGATCAGGAGCTTTTGGGCATTCTCCGCCGTTACGCGGCAAAAAAGCCCGTTTATGTGATAACGCAGTTCAACCATCCAAAAGAAATCACGCTACGTTCTACGCAGGCGGTGCGAAGCTTGCAGGGCTGCGGCGTAGTGGTAAGCAACCAAACGGTGCTTTTGAAGGGCGTAAACGACAACGCGCAAACGCTTGCGGCGCTCATGAATGCGCTTACGGGCATCGGCGTGGTGCCGTATTACGTGTTCCAGTGCCGCCCTGTGAAGGCGGTGAAGGGGCAGTTTCAGGTGCCGCTTCTTACCGGCGTGGAAATTGTGGAGCGCGCAAAGGGGATGCTCAACGGGCACGCGAAGCGCTTTAAGTACGCCATGTCACACGAAACGGGAAAAATCGAAATCTTGGGAAAAACGGCGGACAATCGCGTGCTGTTCAAATACCACCAACCCAAATACGAAAAGGATACGGGCAGGCTGTTTTCCGCTGACGTCTCAAACGGCAAGGCGTGGCTTGACGAAGTGCCCGAGAGACTACTATACTGAACGTAATTCGCAAAGAAATAGGTTCCTCTCACCTTATGCCAAAAGGCGTATCTTTTAAAAGAGCAGCATTGAAGTGAAGCGAAAACCGCTTCGGAACGGAGTATTTCATATGTCAGCGGAAAAAATCGCGGCACTGCGCGCGCGCATGGCGGAGCATGGCATGCACGCCTACATCGTGCCCACATCGGATTTTCATTCGTCCGAGCATATGGGCGCGCATTTCCAGACGCGGCGCTACCTTTCGGACTTTACCGGCTCTGCGGGCACCCTCGTGGTAACGCAGGAGGAGGCCGGGCTGTGGACGGACGGGCGCTACTTTTTGCAGGCCGAGCAGCAAATGGCGGGCAATGGCGTAAAGCTTTTTAAAATGGGCGAGCCTGGCGTGCCCACGGTTCTCAAGTACCTTCAAGAAACCATGCCGCACGGCTGCATCGTGGGTATGGACGGGCGCTGCGCGAGCGCGGCGTACGCAAAATCCGTCCGCATGGCGCTTGAGGAGCAGGAGCCCACGCTCGTGCTTGAGTACGACCTCGTAGGTGAAATTTGGGAGGACAGGCCGCCGATTTCCGAGGCGAAGGCATTTTTGTACAACGAAAAGTACGCGGGCAAGCCGCGCACCGAAAAACTGAGAGAGCTTCGCGAGATCATCACCCAAAAAGGAGCGGATGCGCATTTGCTCACCTCGCTTGATGACATCGCGTGGCTGTTCAACATTCGCGGCGACGATATCCTTTACGAACCCTTGGTATTTGCGTATGCCGTGGTGGAGCAAAACGCCGCGTACCTTTTCATCAACCCCGCGAAGGTTGACGATGCCGCGAAAGCGGAACTTGCCTCCGACGGGATAACCCTTCTTCCTTATGAGGAAGTATACGGTTTTGTAAAAAACTACGGAGAAGGCGTAAGCGTGCTTCTTTCCGCAGAGATGGTGAACAGCGCGCTTTACGAGCTCGTGAGCGCAAAGGCAATCGTCATCGACGCGCAAAACCCCACGGTCGCCATGAAAACCATAAAGAACGACGTGGAGCTTGAAAACATGCGCCGTGCGCACATCAAAGACGGTGTCGCGCTTTCGCGCTTCATGCGCTGGCTCAAGGAAAACGTAGGCAAGCAAACCATCACCGAGGTGAGCGCGGGCGAAAAGGTAAAAGAGTTCCGCGCGCAAATGGAGGGGTTCGTCTCTCCCTCGTTTGAAACCATCTGCGGTTATAAAGAGCATGGCGCTATCATCCACTACGGCGCAACGCCGCAAACCGACGTGGAGCTTAAGCCGGAGGGGCTGCTGCTTCTCGACTCGGGCGGGCAGTATTTAGAGGGAACTACCGATGTAACACGCACCATGGCGCTCGGTGCACTCAGCGATGAGGAAAAGGCGCATTTTGCCCTGGTGCTTCGTGCGATGCTCAGGCTTTCGGATGCACGGTTTTTGTACGGTGCGCGCGGCATGAACCTCGATATTTTGGCGCGCGGGCTGTTTTGGGAGCAAGGGCTTGATTACAAGCATGGCACAGGCCACGGCGTAGGGTGCTTTTTGTGTGTACACGAGCCGCCGGTTGGTTTCCGCTGGAACGTGGTGCCCGAGCGCAACGATTCGTGTGTGATCGAGCCGGGCATGATCGTAAGCGACGAGCCGGGCATTTACATTGCCGGAAGCCACGGCGTGCGCACGGAAAACCTTGTCGCGTGCCGCGCGGGTGAGGAAAACGAGTTTGGAAAGTTCCTGTACTTTGAAACGCTCACCTTTGCGCCCATTGATTTGGATGCGGTTGATAAAAAGTACCTGACCGACGAGGACGTAAGGCGCCTAAACGCCTACCACGCACAAGTGTACGAGAAGCTTTCGCCCTATATGGACGAGGCCGAAAAAGAATGGCTGCGCCGCTATACGCGCGCCATCTAAAGAAAGATTTAAATCCGGCGAATTAATGAAGTTCCCGCGAAGCTGTGTTTTCGCGGGATCTTTGCTGTTTAGGGAGGGAAACCGGAAAAATTGAGGCGGTGATGTTTTTTCGTTTGACGGTCGCGCGGGGGGCAGTTAAAATAAGCAAATCAATCTATGCTGCAAACAACGAGAACAAAGTGCCGCACGAGCAGATGTTCCTTGCGAATGGGAGGGTTTTGTGAAGTACCTGTTCATCAACGGAAGTTTTCGAAAGGGTAACACATGGAAGCTGGCGGAAAAGGTCCGGCTTGATTTGTTAAGGCTTGACCGCGGCGCGGAAATTAAGGAAATACATTTGTCCGAATTGCAGCTTCCGCTGTGCATCGGGTGCAGCAATTGCTTTCGCTTGGGTAGAGAAAAATGTTCCCATTGCGAAAAAGTGTCGTCGGTCGTGAACGCCATTGCAGATGCCGATGGGGTGATTGTTGCATCAACGACGTATAACATGCGGGAAACGGCCTTGCTGAAAAACTTGTTTGATCACCTGTGCTTCATGCTCCATAGGCCGTACTTTTTCAAAAGCAGGGCACTGGTGCTGACGACCACGGGCGGCGTGGGCGCAAAAGCAGCGGCAAAAAGCATTGTGTCCATGCTGCGGGGCATCGGCTTTAACCGTTACTATTCGTTGAGCACAGCTTCCTTCAGTTGGAACGCCTATGAACCCAAAGCAGAAACCGTTAAGAAATTGTCCAAAATAACGGAACGGTTTTACCACGACGCAGCATCGCAAAAACTGTATCGCCCATCGACCGATGTTTTGATACCCTACAACCTATTTCGGGGCATGTCGATTGCGTACGCCCCGGGAAGCGAATACGAAACCGAGGATGGCCGCCACTGGACGGAACCTGCCAGAAAGAAGCGGGT
>JAEZGQ010000001.1 GCA_023416895.1 Bacillota bacterium
GTCGTTTTACCGGTTACAGCCGTCGTTTCGGCGGAAGCTGCCGGCAGCATGGCGGAGAAGAGTGTGACGGCGACCAGCGCCAGCACAAAAAGCCGCTTGATTGCCTTGTTCATGGATAACCTTCCTTTCTTCCTTCGCAGGTTTACGGTTGCTCTTTCAAACAAACGTTAAACATTGCCGTTTTGTTCCTGATCTTCCTGATCTTCCTTCTCCTTTTTCTCGTCCTCGTCGTCAAAAACGAAGGCGGCACGGAGCGGATCTTTTTTGCGGGCGGCGTCAAAGCTCTGCTTTTGTGCAGCTTGAGCCGCCTTGCGGTCGGTCATCTTTACATTGTAGAAGAAGACCGCGCCGATGGACAAAAGCCCAATGCCCCAAATGACCCATCCGAGCACGCTCGAGGAGGAAACAACGCCCGTAAGGCGTAAAACTCCACCCGCGAGAAGGATAACACCGGAAATGATGCTCAATACCCGCATGACTTTTACATATTGCTCATAGGGGCATTTGGTGTAGGGGTTGTCAAAAAGCTGGCCTTTGCCGCGGATGGCCGTAACCACGAGGTATGCCGCAAGCAGTACCTGAAACCATTCGAACCAGGATAAATCGGTTGGCATGATGTCCTCCATATAATACCAAGCTGTTCTTGGTAAATTCAAGACGGAAATGGGCCGCCTACCCAATGTTTACTAAATGTTCATCAAAAGGCAATACTTGCGTTTTTTGCTGCATTATGGCGGGTTTGCGCGGTGCCGCAGAAAACGAAAGGCATGCCGGAAACGGAAATAAGTTACAGTGTTTTGAGACACAAACGGCAGTTTCAAGAAAGTATGCGCCGTTATGCCAATAAAACACCTAGGTTACAGCCGCTTGAGCCGAGCGCCGTCCTTCCCATCCTCAATGGCGTAGCCCATAGCCTTAAGCGTTTCACGAAGCTCATCGGCGCGGGCAAAGTTCTTTTCCTTACGTGCGGCCGTGCGCTGCTCCAAGAGGGCGAGCGCTTCCTCGGGGAAGGCCTCCTCCTTATTCTTTTGCAGAATGCCGAACACCCAAACAGCGCTATCGAAGAAACGTGCGGCAGCGGCAACAGCCTCTTTTGTATGCGGCTCGGAGACGAACGTGTTTGCGGCACGGCAGAAGTCAAACAGCACGCCGAGCGCGTCGGCGGTGTTTAGGTCGTCGTCCATCGCCTCGTCAAATGCCTTGGAGAAGCCTTCCACGGCATTGAGGAAAGCTGTGTCCTCCTCCGTCGGTGCGGAAGCTAAGGGAGCCTGTTCAATGCGTTCACGCGTGGTTTTTAAACGCTTAAGAGCGGCGTCTGCCTGTTCGATCAGCTCACGCGAGAAGTTTACGGGGTTGCGGTACTGCGCGCTCAAAAGGAAGAAGCGCACCGCGTCGAGGTCAAACTCCTTTGCGATGTCGCGCACGAGCAAAAAGTTGTTGAGGCTTTTGGACATCTTTTGGTTGTCCACGTTGATAAAACCGTTGTGCAGCCAATACCGGGCAAAGGGCTTGCCGGTTGCGGCCTCGCTCTGGGCGATCTCGTTTTCGTGGTGGGGGAACACGAGGTCTTGCCCGCCGCAGTGGATGTCGAACGTTTCACCGAGGATGGACATGCTCATGGCGGAGCATTCGATGTGCCAACCCGGGCGGCCCATGCCCCAGGGGGATTCCCACGCGGGTTCTGTGGGCTTTGCGCCCTTCCAAAGCGCAAAATCGAGCGGGTCGCGCTTGTGCTCGCCGGGGTCGATGCGCGCGCCGCTTTCAAGGCTTTCGATCGATTGGCCGGAAAGCTTGCCGTAGCCGGGGTAGCTTCGCACAGAAAAGTAAACATCGCCGTTCTCGGTGGGGTATGCGTGGCCGGCATCGACGAGCTTTTTCACAAGGGCGATGATCTCCCCAACATGCTCGGTGGCGCGCGGGTTCACCGTGGCGCGTTCAATGTTGAGCGCGTCCGCGTCTTGATAATATTCCTTGATGAAGCGTTCGCTCACCTCGGAAAAGCACACATGTTCCTCGTTGGCGCGGCGGATGATTTTATCGTCGATGTCGGTAAAGTTCTGCACGAACGTTACCTTGTTGCCCAAGTGCTCAAAGTACCTGCGCAGCGTATCAAAAACCACGAACGCGCGCGCGTTGCCGATGTGGAAATAGTTATAAACCGTAGGGCCGCACACATAAATGCGCACTTCGCCTTGTACAAGCGGCTCAAATTCCTCTTTTCGCCGCGTCATGGTGTTGTAAAGCTTCATAAAAGTACCCGCTTTCTGAAATTGCTAAGGCGCTACCTTAAATAGGTAAGACGCCGAAACTATTTTGTTACAGCTCCTGCTTCACCGCTTCGGCCACGCGCACGGCGGCGGCATAGGTGAGGCGGTCATGCGCGTCCACCTGGTAATCGATGCAGGCGTTTCGCACCACGTCGTAGGGTGCGCGCACATTGTCCTGTTCGAGTATTTCCGTAACCAACTCCACAAATTCCTTTAGTTGCGGATACGGAAAATGCACCGTTACCGGAAAAACGCTTTCGCCGCCCGCGCCGCTTAATGCGGTGGCATACAAAAGCACATTTTCAGGCTGCGCCCTTAGCGCGAGAAGGGAAGTCATCAGTGAGCCGGCGCAGGGCGAGGAAAAGTCAATGTTGTCAAGCAGCACCAGAAATTTCAGCGGCTGCGCGCTCAAACGCTCAAAAAGCGGCGTAAGGCTTAAGCAGCCTGCGGCGTCCACCGCGATGAAGCGCACCTCGGGAAGCTCGTAGGGCAGGGAAAGCACCTGCGTGGTTTTTCCCGTTCCGCTCGCGCCCGTGAGAACAAGGTTGTTGCAGCGCGCGCCCTGCATGAAACGGATGGTGTTTTCCAAAAGCACACCGCGCTGCTGCTCATAAAGGCGGGCGGTAGGCAGAGGCGAAAGAACGTTTTCGCTCAGTGGAAACATTCCGCCGCGCTCATACTGGAAGGCACGGCTTCTCAAAAAGCCGCCGCAGCCGTAGGCCGCAAAGAAATTCCAAAGATCGTCGATGAGGTGCGGCCAGGGCTTTGCGTTAAGAAGACGAATGTAAATTTCCTCGAGTGCCTCGTCGGAAACATACTGTCCTGTAAGGCTCATTTCGCCGTAATGCCAAGGTGCCCAGTCAAAATCCATCTGGATGGGCGAGGCGGGTGTAACGGCGGGTTTTTCCTCCTTGGGCTGCGGCTTTGCCGCGTTGCCGGACCACAGCGCTGTGGACATTAGCTCAATGCTGTCGCGCGAGGAACGCGGTTTCAGCTTTAGCTCGCGGTAACGCTCCTGCGCGAAGCGCTTGAGCGCAACGTCGCTGAGTTTGCTCAGCTCGTAAAGCGTATTGAGCTCCAAATGCATGGCCGTAACGACGTAATCGTCGCGCCGCTTCTGCGCGGCGTACACGGCAAAGAGATGCTCCGCCTCCACCACAAGCCACAAAAGGTAATCGAGCCACAAATCCCCACTTACCCTGCGGGAAGGCGTGCTTAAAAGCGCGGCGGTAAGCGC
Source organism: Bacillota bacterium (assembly GCA_023416895.1). Classification (GTDB taxonomy): domain Bacteria; phylum Bacillota; class Clostridia; order Christensenellales; family CAG-138; genus UBA7707. Next base: position 3,505 of record JAEZGQ010000001.1, read on the forward strand.
ATGGTAACATCGACACGCTTGCAGTAGGTCGCCGCAGTTGAGCGCATCCATATACGCCCCCAGCAGGGAAAAAGGCGACTCCGGACGCTCGTCGCGCGAAAAGGTGAGCTTGGAAAGCAGCAGATATGTGCCTTCAATCCCATCGCGGCAGGAGCAGGCCGAGAAATCCGTCATGGCGATACCTCCCCAGCGTTTGTACCATACTCAAGCGCAGCGCGTGCCAAATCGGTGCGCCATACTTATGTCAAAGCATACCATATTTGCGAATCGCTTGCAACGCGCGCCGCGTACGGGAGCGGTAAAAACCACTCTGCAGCATTCGTTGGCAGTGTGTGGTGGAACTGACGCTTGTAAAAAGACAACCTTCATAATCGGGTGTGTTTTTTGTGAGGGATCTTTCCTATCCGCACGCGCGCCTTTGACGTTGGCCTGAAACGTGGTATACTAATGCGGAGCTTGTCCAAACGCCAAGAGGCGCCTTTTTGCGGCATGCTTCCCCCGTGCTACGCATGGAGGCTGTCCGTCGGTGAAACAATTTTTTACGGGTGCGCATATGATGAACTGACGGAACATAGATTGTTGGAAAGGGTTTTTATGGCAAAACGGATTCTACTGACCGGCGGCGGCAGCGCGGGGCACGTAACGCCCCATTTGGCTTTGCTGCCAAGGCTCAAGGCTGAAGGCTTCGAAATCCACTACGTCGGCACTGCGGACGGCATTGAACACAAGCTCATGGCGGCGCGCGAGGGCGTTACCTATCATACCATCAGCGCAGGCAAAATGCGGCGCTATTTTTCTTTAAAAAATTTCACAGATCCGTTTCGGGTCGTAAAAGGTTATTTCCAGTCCCGCCGTATTATAAAAAACGTTGCGCCGGACGTTGTTTTTTCAAAGGGCGGTTTTGTTTCACTGCCGGTTGTATTTGCGGCTTACAAAAAAGCGCCCGTTGTGACGCACGAGTCCGACTATACGCCCGGCCTTGCCAACCGCCTTATCGCAAAGCGCGCGGATAAAATTTGCGTTACCTTTGAAGACACACTTAACTTTGTTGGCGCGAAGGGTGTACACACCGGAACGCCGATCCGTCCAGAGCTTTACAGCGGCAGCGGGGAAGACGGGTTGAAACATCTCGGTTTTTCCGGTGAAAAACCGGTGCTTCTTGTAATGGGCGGCAGCCAAGGGGCAAAGGCGATCAACGATGTGGTGCGCGAAGCGCTGCCAGCGCTTCTTGCGCGGTTTGACGTGGTGCATCTTTGCGGCGCGGGAAAACTCGACGAAACGCTTCACGCCGTGGGCTATGTACAATATGAATATATGTCCGATGCGCTGCCAAATGTGTTTGCGGCGGCGGACATTGTGGTTTCCCGCGCGGGCGCAAACTCCGTGTTCGAGTTTCTTGCGCTTGCAAAGCCCGCGCTTTTGATTCCGCTGCCGCTTTCCGCAAGCCGCGGCGATCAAATTTTAAACGCGGGATATTTTGCCCGCAAGGGGTATGCAGCGGTGCTCGAACAGGAAAAACTTACACCCGAGACGCTTGCCGAGGCCGTGGAGGAGCTTTTTACAAACCGCCTTTCCTACATTGCCCGTATGAGCGCGGACGCTCTGGCCGATGGCACCGATGAGGTGCTCAATGTGATTCGCGAAGCGATGGAACGCGCCAAAAAGAAATGAACATATGTTGTTTCACGTGAAACAGTAATTTGGCACCTACACTTTTCCCCAAGGCGGGCGCAAAGAATGTTTCATGTGAAACAATTTATACAACGAAACGGAGGACAAGCACATCGCAACCAAGCACAGCCAGCCTCTTTCAACGGAGGCGGTAAAACGGATTTTGGAGCAGCCCAACGGCCCGGAAAAGCTCATGGTAGATGCCGACGCCGCGTTTGATACGGCGTGGGAGCTTTACCTTTCGGGCTTTGCGCCCGCGGGCGCTTTCTTAGCGCGCTGTGTAAAAAAGGCGGCGCTCAGGGCACGCGCAAAGGATAAACTCGTTTTTGACGGCGATCGTTTCTTTGGCGCGTTGATGTCGGAAAACCCGAAGCTCCGCAAGAACGCCGCGAGGCTTGCGGGCGAAATGCAGCTTGGTGAAGCGGTACCCGCGCTTGTTGATGCGCTCAATGCCGAACCGCAGCGCTTTGTGCGACCGTCGCTTATCCTTGCGCTCGGAAAGATCGGCGGGGAAGCGGCACACGCCGCGCTTCGTTCTTATAATGTTTGCGAGCCAAAGGACGAAAGTGAGAAAAAGCACTTTGAAGAAGAGCGCGAGGCATTGTTTACGGCGCTTGCCGCGCTCGCCGCGCCAAAGCGGCACGAGTTTACAGGGCTAAAGAAACCGTACCTTCTGGAACTTCGCGCGCCCGACCGGCTTTCCGACGTTTTGGCGGACGAGCTTAGGCTTCTGGGTTTTGCCGACGCGCGCTCTCTCAATACCGATAGCGTACGGCTTACCACGAGCAATGTTGGGGAGCTTATGAAAGCGCGCTGTTTCCACGAGCTTTTGTTTGTGGCATCGGACGACGCGGCCATGCGCGCAAAGAGCATTGCTTTTCAAGCAAGGCCCTATTTAGAGGAATTGATGCTCGGAGCGCACGGCGGTGAAAAACTGTTCGGGTTTCGCGTCGAGGTACGCGGGCAAGTAGAGGAACGTGCCGCGCTCGTAAAGGAAACCGCGCTTTTGTGCAACGGCGATGTGCTTGTGAACGCCCCGGGCAGCTATGAGGCGGAGCTTCGTGTTGAGCCCAAGCAAAACGGTGGTGTGCGCATTTTTGTAAAGCTCGGCTCGATCCCCGAT
>JAEZGQ010000192.1 GCA_023416895.1 Bacillota bacterium
CGCTGTTTTTTTACTTCGGCAGTATTGCCTGCTTTGGCTGCATTGACCAACTGGCCTGCAATCATAAGATGTTCGGTAAGAAGCTTATCAAACTGCATGGCCACTTGGTTACCGTACACCGGGCGCAATACATCGGCGAAATCGTGCGGGTTTTTTAGCAGTCGTTTCGTAACAAACGGGAGATCCGGCAAGCCGAAAGCAGTACTGACCATAAAAAAACGGGTCCAAAGCACATGTTCCGTCCAAAGACGTCTTATCGTATTGGATACCCGCAATTGCGCACACGTTAGGCCACCGCCCGTGGGGGGGAGATATCCGTTAAGCATGTTTGCCCTCCTTTAGACATCTTTCATGCATAGAATAAAATGTGAGGAATCAGTTTGCTACAATATATAGAAAAACAGCAAAAAACGTGCAAACGGCTGTATGCCGGGAAATTAAGTCCTCGCCCATGAAGCAAAAACGCAAGAAACCATCAAAACCACGCGGAAAACGCGTGGTTTTGATGGTTTCTGCATCGTAATGCAATTATAGTATGCTAAAATTGAGCCGCGAGGCAAGAAATGATGAACAAAGGAAGCGAACATTTGAGGAATGGTCAGCGATATCTTGCGGGTTTTTCTGCTACAGAAGCATACTGTTTTTTTAGAGCATCCCCTACTCTGTCTTTAATGTTTTAAGCGCATCTTCCCATAGCGGCTGCACATCTGCATAATTTTCCGGCGCTGCGGAAAGTTGGAAGTAGATATCCTCCTCACCCGGAACGTCGATCATATAATGACCTATGGTGAAATTCATACCGCTCATTGTGGCGTTAACGATGCACCGCACGATTGGCATTCCGTAATCGAGCTTTTCAATGCTAACCAACTCGTATTCTGAAAATCCCAATATTCCTAAAAAATCCTTTACATCTTGCTCCTCGCCGCTGAAAACATCGCTGCCGCAATATCTGATCCAGAAATTTGCAGATCCGACGTAGGGCTCCAGTAGGTTATAGGATTTGAAGGTATCAGTTGAGACGGTTTCCATCCAGCCTTCTACCGGCACAACGGAAAAGGTTGCGATATCTTCCTCTGCCCCAGGCTGTACCGATGGCTCTGTAGTAGATTCAACAGGCAAAGCGTTGGTTGGGGCAGGCACACTGGATGCTTCTATTGAAGGGACTTCCTCCGGGCTTGTCGAGGGTATTTTCTCGCCGCAGCCGGACAACACCAGTAGCAACACCAGCAGCAGTATTCCCCCAAATCGTTTTATCATCATTTTTCTCCTCAATGTTATTTTAAAATCTGAAACTTCCCAATCAACGGAAGGGGCTTGCACTCCCCCTTGCAGACGTTTACGATCCCGATGATGCTGAATACCAAAAACGCCCAACCCACAATGCCGAGGATGCCGGTCACCGCCAACGCCAGAGGCACGGAAATAAAGAACAGCAGTGAGCTGAGCACGCTATATACCACCGCGTATGCAACCGCAAGAATCGCCAGAATTAAGCCTTGATTGGTATGATACCGAGCAAACTTAGAGTCCCGCGCCGCCAAAAGCGGAATCAGGAAAATGATGTAAGCCAAAATGCCCATGGCCTTGTTGTTGGCGGCATCTAGTTGGTCGGCGGAAGTCCCTGCCGTAGCGTTCCCTGCCGTCGTGTCCGTAAACGACCCACAGGAAGGGCAGAATTTCATCCCCTCCTCCATTTTTGTTCCGCAACCCTTGCAAAATGACATGATTTTCATCTCTCCTTCTTATCTGTATTTTACTTTTGCTTTGCGCCGCAACTGCCGCAAAAGCTGGTGCCCGGTGGATTTTTAGCCCCGCAGGATGAACATCTGCCATCGGCAGGTGCCGCCATGGACGCTCCGCAATGGTTACAGAACCGAACGCCCTGCGCGTTTTTTTCGCCGCACTTGGGGCAGGCCGCCAATGCGAGCGACGTCCCGCAGCTGTTGCAGAATTTCCCCGTACCGGCAGGCTTGCCACAGACGGGGCATACTACAGTTTTTCTTTCCAGCTTGCCGCTCCAAACGGTAGCCGTTTCGGCCGCTTCCTCAATGTTGCGGCGCATGGCTTCAGCCCGGCCCTTTGCCACCGCCACTTCTTGGCGGGGCGCACAATCAGTACAGAGCATGTCGTCCTCGTTGTAGCAGGCGTCACACACCCAGCTATGGCAGCCATGACAACGGTGGAAGTGTTGCTGCGCCTCGTTTTTGGCTCGCTCAAAAGCCTTTTCATGCTCCTTCTGCCATTCGGGGCTCATGCCGTCGAAGCGGTCCGAGAGTACGCTGCCGCCTCGTTCCAGCGAATAGCCGATGTCGCTCAACCGTCCTCCGAACAGGCTGCCAATCGCGCCGATGCCTTGCGCCAAACCGCGCAAGCCACGGCCCTTTTTGTATGTCTCCGATTCAACAAAGCTGCTTTTGTATCCGTCTTGGCAGAGATCGCAGTAGAAGGTGAACTGAAATCCCGCCTCGGTAGAGTTGTCCTCATAGTTTCTGGTAAAGGATTGCAGAATGGTCGTGCACCTCATTTCCGAATTGATTTGATTTTTTTGCCGCAGGCGGTGCATTTTGTGTTTTCAAAATACTGCAGCGCCTCACAGCGTGGATTCTGACATCGTACCATCAGCGTCGCAGCACACTGCTCGCATTTGTCCTGCACGAATGTTTGCCTGCCACAAGCGGGGCAACGCACATGGAGGGCTCTGCCGCAGGCGGAGCAGATGGACTGGTGCTTATCAATGGGGCGCAGGCAGGTTGGGCAAAGATAACCAAACGGACTGCCGCTCTTACATGAGGGGCAAAAACGAGAATCCCGCTCGATAAGCGTACCGCACCAAAGGCAGGGCTGCTTGTAGCTGGCCACCGTTAACCCTCCTGCTTTGCACCGCAGTCACCGCAGAAGCGTGTACCCGGGCTCAGTGTCACCCCGCATTTGCGGCATTTCAATGCGCCCAGCTTTGCACCGCACTCCTGACAAAACCTCATGCCTTCCGGATTGATGCTGCCGCAGGACGAGCAGGTATGCGCCTCCTCCTCGGCCTTTTGGGCTGCATCCTTTGCGTTTTTATCCGTCTGGGCTTTTTTAAGCTTCTCCTCAGCCTCGATGATATTACCCTGTACCAGTTGCAAGCGGTTCTCCAGCTCGGGGAAGTGGCCGCCGCCCTTTGCCAAGGCCCGTCTTCCTATCTGTGCATAGAGTTCTGTTTCCTGTTGCTTGAGCGTACTGAGTTCCGACTGCGCCGTCATCAACCTTACCTCCGGATCATCCTGAGGCATAAAGCCGGAAAGCCCCTTCATCAAACCACTGAGATCTCCTAAAAAATTGCTCACACCTTGCCACCTTTCTTCTATGCTTTTACCAACAAAAGCCTGTGACGCGGATCACAGACTTTTATGCGAATACGTTCTTCGTTGCTGTGAGTGCCACGATCCCCTAAGAATTTCAACGCAGCTTGATCCCTGCGGTAGCCTTATGGAGCTCGACATATTGCTTTAAGAATGCGCTTTTGTTCCCACAACTTTATTGTTTTCATAGAAGAGGATTCATTCAACTTTGGCTTGAATACAGCATACCACCAAGACCGGCGCACCATTTTTCTAAAAATATCCATGATATTTCAAAAAATATCAATTTTCGATTTATAAGAAAACTGCCGATTAATCGGCAGCGATCAATCGGCAGAATCTTATGCTTAAGGCAAGCGTTTGCTACCCTCTCCTTATAGCTTCATTTTTCGGAATTCTGTTGGCGATACATTTAAGTTGCGTTTAAATACCGTAGAAAAATGTCCAGCGTTTACAAAACCGCACAATCTTGCGACCTCCTCAATGGAACACTCATTTTTTCTTAATAGCTCTTTTGATTTCTCAATGCGTATCCCTGTCAAATATTGATACGGTGTCTGCCCGGTATACTCCTTGAACACCCGCTTGAAATGACAGGGACTCAAATAGATTAAGCTGCAAATATCGTTGATGCTGATGTTTGTGCTGTAATACTTCTCCATAAAGTCTATGGCTAGGAGAATATACTTGTTTTCCTTGCCTATTTTATTGCCGGATGATGATTCGCTGTTGAAATCACGGATGAGCTGGAAAACAATCTGTGTGCATATACTCTCTATCAGCAAGGCATACGTTGTGCCGTGATTCATCATTTCGCGTTGAAAGTTCCCGATTAAGTCCAGCAGCTGCTTGCCATACGTGCTCTGAGTGCGTTTAAACGCAAACGCTTCTCCGCATGCTGCATCCGCAGCTATTTTTAAGAAAAAATCCTTTTTTACGGCAATATGCACATATTGGCCGTATACCTTATCCGCACAAGGAACGCCATAAATCTCCTGCCACGGCTGAACAACCAAAAGTCCCCCCTTTTTTAGCCGATATTCACAACCATCCACCCTAGTGATTGGAGATTCCGAAAAGAAGAGAAGAAAGTGATAATCGTCAACACAAAGAACCTCTCCAAGCGCATATTCCTTAGGTTCGAAAATGGCCAAGTGCTGGCAAATATGCGATTTTGTCCTAAAATACATATCTTCGGGTAAGGTTTCGATAAAGTAGCTAAAATCGTGCCTCACAATATGTTCTCCCGGTTGTTCATGATTTTAATGAAGCGCATGCTGCAGAATACTCAATTTGCCATCTAATTATCTGGGAACTTCCCGTTTCCTGCATTATATCATCAATTGGTTCGGAAGTTATAGCAGGAACAATTTTGTACACGATCTGGATCAACGAATGATGCTTCACGCACCCCTGCTGCGCCTACTCTCCCCTTTTTTTGCTGTGCGCAGCACAAAGCAAGGCGTTGCCGATGAACGAAAATCGAATTCCCTGTCGATGCGGGAATTCATTCACCTTATAGGCTGCATTCATCGCAAACCGTTAAATTGCATTTTTCGAATAGGCCGACGCACTCCCACATATTCTACATGTGGAGGTGCACCATGAAAAAGATCAACTGGTTTCAATTGCTTCTGATTGTAATGGCCACTGAACTGATCGGCATACTCGGCAGCATTTTTTCAGGAAACATCGGGCAAATTTACGCGTCGTTTATAAAGCCCCCTCTATCGCCGCCGGGGTGGCTTTTTGGTATTGTTTGGCCCGTGCTTTACCTTTTGATGGGTGTTGCAGCCTATTGCGTTTATCGAGCACCCGCATCGTACGCACGCAAAAGAGCACTAATGCTGTACTGGTTGCAGTTGTTTGTAAATTTCCTTTGGCCGATTGTGTTCTTCCGGTTCGAGCTGCTCTGGGTAGCTGCTGCGATCATCCTGCTTCTTGATGCGCTGGTCGCACTCACCGCGTTGCGGTTTTATCAAATTAAACCGTTAGCAGGATATTTGATGATCCCCTACTTGCTTTGGATTTTATTTGCCACCTATTTGAACATCGGCATCGCCATACTCAACCAACCCAATCGCTTTTGAAGCTGC